>JAYUFG010000372.1:0-4411 GCA_043738845.1 Planctomycetaceae bacterium | reverse complement strand
TTTTTTAATTGCGTGCTTCGCCAAGAAAATAGTTATGTGCCATCTCCTTCCGGTCGCTGTTGGGCCGTCAACGATGATCGAGACATCTACCTCATTTCCCTCGATGTCAGCGAGTCGATTGCGAATCGCCCATGATCTTCTCCCTCATCCAAGACTTCGCCGACGTTCTCGCCGCCATGCCCAGGGACCATCCGCGTCGTCGCATTCTCAAGCTCCTCGACGAAGCGATCCGCCGCGATGTGCATTTCATCGACCGGCATCCGACGACGTTCTTTCAGTGCATGTGGAATACGTGCTGGTGGTACGACTGTGCCGACGCTTGGAGGCACGGACCATATCCAACGATTGATTTTGCGGTGCGTCGGATACGCAAGTTTTGGCACGCAATTGTGGCCCGCGCGAAGGATACCGCTGAACCTGTGAAGCTGTTCGAGTTACTCGATCGCTGGCGTGCGCGGAAGAAAGAACAAACGCCCGGGTTTTGTTGGCTGCGGAGTCTGCGGCCGCCACCGACGGCACTCGACGGACGACGACGCTCTTTGGCCGGCCACGAAAAATACGTCAAGTCGGTGGACACGTCGCCGGATGGAACACGGGTGATTAGCATTGGCAATGAGACCTGGATCGGTGTTTGGGATATGGACACAGGGCGTCTGCGGGCACGGAAGTACATGGGGGTGCGAGCCGTATCGAGCGCGGCGTTCTCACCGGACGGCACTTGGTTCGGCGGGTTGTCGTACAACGACCGGGTCACTGTCGCTTGGAAGACAAAGTCACTTTGGGAAACCCATGTGCCACAAGTCGAGTTAGAGCGGGTGGTATTCGGCGAGGACTATTGTCCCAATCAATTTCTCGTTGAAGAAGATGAACTGGGAACCACGATCATGAGCGATGCGGGGATCCGGATGGCCTGGCTCGCCAATTTGAAATCCCTGCAATCCGATAAGGATGGGAATGTTTGGGCCGGGTACTTCGAAAACTACGTAGGCATCTTTCACCTTGAAGGAAGACGGTGAACTCATGATCTTCTCTCTCGTTCAAGACTTCGCCGACGCCCTCGCCGCGATGCCCGCCGAGCATCCGCGCCGACGTATTCTCAAACTGCTCGACGAAGCCATCCGCCGAGATGTGCATTTCATCGACCGACATCCGACGACGCTGTTCCAATGTGTATGGAACAGCGGGAGCTGGTACGATGATCCGCGCGTGCAAATGCACTACTCGCAGTCGGCCGAGCCACTAAAGGAAGAATACGAACGATGGTACGCCGCACCCCCCGATGATCCCGCGACCGAGGCGCTGATTCCTGATTGCCTCGAGAAACAAAAGCTAGCATTTTTCAGGGGATGGGTGCGCCAATCGCATGATTTACCGTGGCTCAGGCAGGGTCCTCGGCTGCATGACTTGTTGCAGCGTTGGCTGCAAGAGAAGGTTTTAAGCACTCCCGACTTTCTTTGGGTCAAAGCGCTGCGTCCGCCTGCGCGCCCTTTAGGCGACAATCTGCGGAGCGTACTGGCCGGCCACACCGACGCAGTGAGCGGCATCGCCGTCACTCCGGACAATTTCGCTGTCATCTCGGCATCGAGGGATGGCACGGTTCGTAAGTGGGACTTGAAAAGCGGGATTCAAATGCTGACGCTGGATGCCCACGGCCCCATCGAATCGCTCAGCCTTTCCCGAGACGGCAATCGTGTCGCCGTCGTTACCTACGATGGCCGGGCACTTGTTTGGAACTTATTGACCGAGGAACTGGTCGTCGAATGGCGCTATAGCGATAAATTGCACTGCTACAACTCGTTTGTCAGTTACACGCCGGACGGCACACACCTGATCGCTGTCGCCGAGGAGATTACTCGTTGGGATTTAAAAGGAAATTTGGTCGCTCGGGCAATTCATCCGGACCGCTGGCAGGGACGCGTGGAGTTCTTGGACGACGGCGATACGGTCGTTGCATTTACCGGCAATATGCGGGCCGCGATGTGTCTTTTGGATGGCAAGTCTCTGGCACTGCGGGAAGAGATTCAGTGCCAATATCCGATCGTCGATGCCGTGGCGACGCGCGACGGTTCGCAACTCGTGCTTCGTTCAGGACTGCCCGGCTTGGGTTCCAACCGGTTAATCTTTTGGGATCGTGCGTCCAACTCGTTTTCAACACCGATCAGTGACGTCGGTAGGGACCAGATTGCGGTGCTGCCCGGCGATCAACTCCTTTACCATCGCGGCGCAGGTTGGTTTCTAATCCCATTGAAACTTTGCCCCGATGTGACCAAGGAGGATCTTCACTCGCTCGGCAGGCCGGTACTGAAGGATATATCGTTGGGAGATCGCGTCGACTTGATGGAGTCGATGATCCAAGTGGAATCTTTCGCTTGGACGAGCGATTCTCATTATCTGCTTTCCGGGATGGTGGACGGTTCCATTGCGGTTTGGTCGCTCGATTCCGGGCAGGTCAGCGTGTATCCCGACTACCTGGACGGCAATTCCAACCCGGTGACAGGCGCTGTGCCGCTACACGATGGCTCGCGGTTGCTGGTCTGTTGCATTACAGGATTGGTTCAGGAATGGAGCGTGGCCGACGGCACGCTCCGAAGCGAGCAGGATACCGGTGGCGGAATCCTTACGTGCGATCTGAGCAGCGATGATCGGAGCTTGGCGATTAGCAAAAAGTTCGGCATTATTAAAGTTTGGGATAGACTTCTGGCGCGCCAAGTCTGGTCCTCCGACGATCAAGCAGTGGAACGATTCGCGAGCGAGCTTAAATCTAGCGCGACCGTGCAGTCCTTGGCTTGGTCGAGGGATGGATCCAGCCTGGCGATCTCTTACGGGGACATAGTTCTAGTACGCGATGGTAAGACGGGCATGATTCAACAGGCCTGGGAGTCGGATCATGGCGTCAAGAGCTGCGCGTTTAACAGCGATGGAAAGATTCTGACTTGGGCTAGCAGCGACAATTCCATCCGGTTCTGTTCCGTGTCGTCAGGAGAAATGCTCCATTCGCTTTCCTATGCATCCGAATTTGAACCGTTTCCCCAAATAGGCTTAACCGATGACGCGCAACAATTAGTAATTGACGCGGCCGGCGATTGGCACGTCGTGAAATTTCTCGACTCGTTCAAAATCGACAAGCAACCCAAACGCATTGATCTGCAGCATTGGATTCGAAATAATCTGCGGCCGCTATGGAACCTCGCCGATTCCAAGACCGGGATGGAAGTCCACCTGGAAGAGGTCGAGACGGCGGTTGCCTGGCTGCCCAGGAGTATCGGCCGCATCACTTGTATCCCTCAGCCTAATCGAGCCTGTTGGGCCAGCATTTCTTTTCGCCACATTCAATTCAATGTGCTGATGTCCGGCGAGAATCCAATGGCCTACTACGCGAACCCACAAGACACGGCGAAGCGGGATTTCGCCATTTCATATGTAAAGCCAACTCAATTCCAACCCGAACAAGGTCAACAGGCTCGGGTGTCAGACATTTCCGCACCTGCGACGGAACGACACGACGCAGAGAACATCCAAACGAGCAGCGACGCTTGGAAACACCTGCGCAACATGCACCAGCGGCTCGCACCCAGCGGCGGGTATTCAGGTTCGCATCCGCATCCGGCGGCGAATCCAGATCGCGCAGCCCAACTCAATATCGAGTACCAACGAAAACTTGCCGACTGGAACGCACTGCCGGTATGGAAACGCTGGTTCACGAAGCGTCCTGATCGGCCGACGGGTATTTAACACCCCGCATATCGGACGCCCAATCCCGGAAGGAATACGTAGATTTTCCACTTAATGTATGACTTCGCTGAAACATTGGCCGACATGCCACAAGAGCAACCGCGCCGACACATTCTCAAACGACTCGACGAAGCGATCCGTCTCAGCCAAACGACGAAGGTCATTGGATTACTTCGAGGCCGGTTGTTCCCGCGACGTCCGACGTGGTCTCAATGGAAATCGCTTGGTCCGACGGACGCCAGCAAATCCTGGAGTTCTTTCCCCGAGGTTGAAGCACGAATCCGCTCCCGAAACCGGGTGTTGGCTAGTCCTCGTAGCAACAAATGCGAACTTCGTGTTGCCTTGCTGAACTGGGATTCGTATTGATTGCGTGGCGCGACAATTAGCACCAGAATGTCGGTGGGTTCGCGGTCGAGGCTGTCGAAATCTACGGCGGAACGGCATAACGCGAGGATCCCAATCGGCCGCGTAAGTATCTGGTCATAAATTAGTGTCGCAAGAACGGGCGGAATGGGTTAGATTTCTTGTATCCGTTCACAGATTTTACCCGAGATTGGTGTGGAGTGGGAGCGGGGCGCAGGGTGGAATCTCGGCGGCGGAGCGGTGGTGGGCCGGAAGGGCGCCTTAGGCCGAGGAGAAGAGCCGTGTCGGCGAGGGAGTGCCCGACAAGAATGTCTTC
>JAYUFG010000371.1:0-4413 GCA_043738845.1 Planctomycetaceae bacterium | reverse complement strand
GTTCTAGGCAGATTTTTTAAAAAAAACAGACTAGAACCCGCAGGCATCGAAAGCGACGCCTTTTTACACGCACTTAAATGGTACTTATCCGCATTCGCCTCCCGAATACGTCGCGAAGCAGTGGGGCGTTTCCCACAGCTTGGCCTCCACAATGGGAAAGCCCTGCTGCTTCGTAAAATCATAAATGAGCTTTGCGATGTTTTCCGCCGTCGGATTGACGTCGATCAAATAGAGTGGCTCGCCCAGTTTCTTTAGCGAGGGGACCGCCGGATCGTCACGGTGCAAAATCATCCGATGGTCGAGTTGCTCGTCGATCCAACCGCTGACGATCTTCTTAATGTCAGAAAAATCGAGCACCATCCCCCGCTCGTCAAGTCGCTCGGACTCAATCGTAATCACCGCCCGACCGTTGTGACCGTGCAAATACTTGCACTTGCCATCGTAGTTGAGCAGTCGGTGGCCGTAACAGAAATCAATCTCTCGGGTAACTCGAAACATAAAACTCGGGTGGTTAGAAATTCATTTCTCTCAACAACAGCGATACCACGTGGGATCGACCATTTCGGCCGCCTGAAAAGCCTGTTGACGTTCAAAACATTTATTGCATTGACCGCAATGTTTTCCATTGCGAGGTGCGATGCACGAAAAGGTCAGTTCCAGCGGGAGATTTCGCCCCCCCGCCAGCACCTGCTGCTTGGTTAGTTTACTAAATGGCCGTTCAATGCGGAGTGGGGCCGAGAGGGCGAGGCTCATCGTCCGTTCAAACTGGGCGAAAAATTCATCGGTCGCGTCGGCGAACGGGTTTCCCACCAGCGGTGCGAGAGCGATCCGTTCGATTCCTTGCAATCGACACCAGACAGCCGCCTTCACCAGCAACAGTGGATTTCGGCCCGGCAAATAGACGGCCTCGTCGTCGGAGTCCCGGTCGGGCGTCGCGCGACCGGTCAGGCTCCAGTGGTTTCCGTAAACATCGTCGAGTGGCACCAATAATAATTTTAGTGGCAACAATCGCGGCGTGGCAACGGCGGCGAGGAATTTTTGCGTGGCATGTAATTCGTCCGCTTGCCAAACAAGTTGCGAGTCGATGAAGATCGGCTGCACGATCTCTCCCAATTCGAGCATTCGCCCGACGAGTATGCAGCTATCCAACCCGCCACTCACTAACAGGCCGACAGGTTTGTTCTGCAGAGAATTCATACCAATTGAAATAGGAGGTCCAAAAAGTTGCCAACGTATTTAGGTCGCGATCAGTTTTTGCCAGCGTTTTACGGTCGTCGTAAAATCGGCGAGCGGCAGCGATAGCGGTTTCGATTGATCGTCGGCATTCGAGTAGAGTGTGGCATACTTCGGCGTGAGCTTGACGGTGAACGCATTGCCGGTCGCACGAAAACCCTTCGACTTTCCGGTCGCCACGTTGCGAGCTTCGGCGATGTAAAGCTCGCACTGAACCGCATCGCCAGCCAGATCACCTTCCAAAAATCGCGTGAAATACTCGCCGCGGACCGGTTTGTCTTTCCACTCCGCCCGTGGGTCGCCCTGGGCATCGCGAAAAAGTTTGACGCTTCCCTGGTTCATCGGTCACTCTCCGAGTTCGAGCCAGACTTCGGAGGGTTGTGCGTTCCGGTGCGGGGCGTTGAGCCGCCACCCGGATTGGAACCGCCGGACGAAGAATTTTTGTGTGGGGCCGAATAGACCGGAAAGGCGGTGTTGATCTCCCCATTGGGCAAGAGATAACCGCTGATCTTTATCCCCAACCGGGTGTGCCCATCAAACTTGTGTTCCTCGACATCAACGGTTTGCTTCTTTTCGGCGTCGGCATAGGCTTCGCGGATCGCGGCGACAATGTCCTGCTCTGTCCAAGCGGAGGGATACAGCGACGAGAATTTTTCGCGCACGACTTTGCCCGATTGAGGATCGAGCAATCGGACGCGGGCTTGCACGACGTCGTCCGGTCCACCTTGCGAGGTCTGTTCGATATCCACTTTGCACCGTTTGCCCTCGACGAGGATGTCCTTTGGTGCGCTCGGCAAGTGATGCATTCCAACGAGATCGCCACGGCGATTGATCCCGCCGTGCAGGATGTGATCCATGTTGATCTTTGGACCTGCGACGTAATGTTCCGCAGGTGGATTCGTTTCCTTACGAACGGACGACGTGTTTTTGTGAAGGAGTGGATCAGTGCCGTTGTGAACCGGCGTTGTCGTTTCGTGATTTGTTTGTGGCGACGAAACCGGATCGGGATGTTTATTTTCGTCACGAGCCGGTTCGCTACGAAAATAGTTCACCGCGATCAGCACGGCGATGACCAAGCAGCTTCCGATAATTGAGCGATATTGCATACAGGTTCGCGGCCGTCCTCGCCGAAATAAACAAACGCCAAAACTGAAAAGGTAACGTCGCCTTATTCTATCAAAACCGTCGCCAAAATGCGAATCTGGCCGAGTACAACCAGGTAGGTCAGGTACCCCATACCTGACATGAACAGACTTCCTCGCTCGCGTCAGGTACGGGGTACCTGATCTACGTATCTGAGTGATTATTTCTCGCGGCTCGTTGCGGCTTCCATAATTTTGTGTTCGGTCGCTACGGCGCGCGAGAATTCTCCGGTCAGGCGGCCTTCGCACAGGACCAAGATGCGATCACACACGGTCAGAAGCTCCGGCAACTCGCTCGACGTCACAATGATCGCCAGTCCATCGCGGCAAAGTCGATCCATCAGCCGATAAATTTCCGCCTTCGCACCAACGTCGATCCCGCGAGTCGGATCGTCCAGCAGCAGAACCTTGGGCTTCGTGAGGAGCCAGCGGCCGATGATCGTTTTTTGCTGATTTCCACCAGAGAGGGTCGTGATTCCCGCATCAATGCCTGCCGTTTTCACGCCGAGTTCCTGGACCGATTGATCGACCATGGTCCGTTCGCGAGAGGTGCTAACAACGCTGGCCGTGGCGACTTTATCCAACGTGCAGAGCGAGACATTTTGACAGACATTCATTTGAGCAAACAGTCCAAGCCGCTTGCGATCCTCGGTCACGAGCGCGATGCCCGCAGCGTGCGCTTCGGCCGGATGGCGAAAGAGAACCGACTGACCATCCAGCAAGATGTTTCCCGTCGGTAGGTGGGGACTCGCTCCGAACAAACATTCCAAAAGTTCCGTTCGTCCCGCACCCATCAAACCGGCAAAACCGACAATTTCTCCCCGCCGCAGGGAAAAGTTGATCTCTTTCAGCCGCCAGCCGCGAGCATGTCCCGGCCAAGCGAGCGATAGGTTTTGAACTTCGAGGACCGTTTCTCCCGTTTGACGATTCGCACCAAGTTGCGTTTCTTCAATCGCCCGGCCAACCATTAAGTGCGTGATTTCTTTCGCATTCGTGGCACTCTTGTCGAGCGTTTTGACCAACTGACCATCCCGCAGAACGGTGATTCGATCCGAGAGTTGAAAAATCTCATCCATCTTGTGCGAGATGTATAAGATCGTAACGCCCCGCTTTCGCAAGCGTTCAATGATCCTGAACAGGCGAGCGACTTCCGACTCGGTCAGGGCACTGGTCGGCTCGTCCATGATGAGGATTTCTGCATCGAGCGAGAGGGCCTTGGCAATTTCGATCAACTGTTGATCGCCAACCCTTAGTGAGCCGACCGGTTGATCGGGCCGAATGCGACATTCGAGTTGCTCGAGCAAATCGGCGGCAGCCGCTTCCATGGCCCGATTGTCGAGCAGACCGAACGGAGTTCGTTTTTCACGGCCGAGAAAAATGTTGGCCGCTGCGGAAAGCTGCTCGACCAGATTGAGTTCTTGGTGAATGATGCTGACGCCCGCCCGTTGGGCATCGCGGGTTGAGAGAAATCGAACCGTCTTTCCCTTGAGGAGATAATCACCGTCGAACTGCGGATAAATCCCGGCGAGGATTTTCATGAGCGTGCTTTTGCCCGCTCCATTTTCACCGCAGATGGAATGCAATTCACCCGGCCGAATTTCGAGCGACACATCCTGTAGCGCAACAACGCCCGGAAAGGTCTTGGTGATCCGTTGAACGGCCAGGATCGGCAACGATGATGAAGTCGTGAGAGTCATTGTTGATCGTTCTGCGCAGCGGGTTGGTTTATTGCGTTTTCGCTGGGGGGCCCCATACCTTTGCGCGCAATAATTCGGATTTATTGCGCGCGAGGAATTGGCAGGCGGCGAATTCTTCGAGGGTTTTGAACGGTCGCAAACTGGGTAAAGCAATAAGTCGCGAATTATTGGCAGAGTGAATTGGAAGTTCGTGTTTTAATCGTTGCCAAGCTGCGAAACAGTCGAGTTTTTACGGGCTTTTGGTCGCATTATAGCAGATGTTCGATGCTTTGTCGGGTGGTAAAATTGGGCATTTTTGGGGAATGATGAACGGGGAGGGAGGAAGAGAAAAAGTCAGAACG
>JAYUFG010000370.1:0-30316 GCA_043738845.1 Planctomycetaceae bacterium | reverse complement strand
CAAGATTCCCGGCGTAGGTCAGCTTATCGAGGTTGACCAAGGAGTCGGTTTCTTTCACCAACCATTGCCGCACGAACGCGCCGCCGATGAAACCTGCTCCGCCCGTAACGAGAACCGTACTCATAGATGAATTCTTGGTGGGGAGACAAAACTAGAAAAGGATCGCTTGGATTTGACCTTCAATGCCGCCTGACGTTGAAATCACAGAAATCAGGCCGCCAGAATCATCCCAAAGTAAGCTGCGGTAGGGCAAAAGACAAGAACTATCTGTTGGGGACTCGGAAATTCTCGCATGTTTCACACAAATGGCCCGCTGACTTTGACCTGGAAAATGGTACACGAATTCGAATGAAACAGGAGGGCACCAAACTCAATCGCACGTTCGACTCTGCAATGGAAGGCCGTGGAGGCGTCTTGGCCATTCGGCTTGTCCAATCGTTACGGCGAATCGGTGCTTTATGGTCGCTCATTCCCCGGAACAGAGGAATCGGCAAAAATCTCTTGACGTGGGACAACGGCAGTGGTCAAATTTTGCGAGTGAGTCGTCCTCCAGCGAACCAACGCTCCGACGGTTTCGCGAATTCGTGTTTCCCTTCAATGCGGCCTTTCATCGGGAGTCGTGAGATGTCATTCGGAAAACAAGCGTTGAGTGTCGGAGTGGTTCTTATTCTTAGTGCGTCGGTGGGATTGACGGCGGCCTTTGGTGCCGGTGTGGTGGCCACCATCTATACGGCGGCGAAAAACACCTTTCAAGCAGCGGGCGGATCGACTAGTCATAAGTTGACGCAAGAAGAATTTAAGAAGGCGGAGCCAAAGGTCCAATTGGCTTTAGATAAATTGGTCGAACATGGCGTAATCGGTGGTAACGAGGCTCTCGTACCCGTCCTGAAGCCCGACCTGTCAAAAGAAGAAAGTGTCGACGCCGATCAGTTCTCGCTGTATTTCCGGGCGATGGCTTACGAAGAAGAACAGTTGATTCAAACGATTCGTGAAAAGAATCTTAATCGTGCGCAAGCGGCCCAGCTTCGCCAAGAGCAATTGAACATTGCTCAACTGCAAGCGGCGTCCGCTAATGCGGACCGACTGGCCAGTGAGGCCCGCTCTCGACAGGAATCTCGTGCTGACCGTAACTCGACGGAAACGGAACGGGAGCGTTATGAATCGCAGCTTGCCGCACAAAGGGCATACCTAAAGGCACTAGATGCCTGGGAGTTGCGGTGGGGAAGGAAGTCCAACGATCCGAATCCGGTGCCCAACGTCATCGCTAATCCGGGCAGCGCGCCGGGTGCTACCGCCGTGAAAGGTGCTGGCCCTCCGGTCGTTGCCAACCCAGCCGCCCTTGCGCCGGGAAGTAAACCGAACATCGGTATCGGGTCCAATCCGGGGAACGGAACGGCGAGCAATCTCGGCCAAATACCCAGCCCGAAAGTTGGTGTCGGTGGCGGAGGCTCTCCGCCTAAAAGTGACCCCGCGAAAGTGATTCCTAAAAGCGATCCCGTGAAGGCGACACCGAAAAGTGACCCACCCAAGGCGACGTCGAAAGACGACAAGGACAAGGCCACCAAAAAGTAAATTCGTCTTGGTCAATCATATAGTCGCCATTTTGCGATTGCCGCAGTGACGTTACGTACCCTCTTGCGACAAGAACATGGCAATGCCCCCGCCTCTCCCGGCGAGGTAGTGGAGTCGAAACGGACAACGATTCGTTCTGATTTGCGTTGAACTTTGCCACCGCGTTTCATTGTGGGCGGGTAATTCTACATTCAAATGGTCAGGCTTTCTTGCTTGTTCCGGGCGATTCTAGTATTCTGTAGGTATCTCTTGATCGTCGGAAACGATCCTCTAACTTTTGCGAGTTGACTATGCACAGTTCAACGTTTGGGTTTCAATCTCGGATTTTGGTCATTGGCTGGACAGTATGCTTGCTCGTACAGTCGACTGCTCAGGGAGGGCGGCCACGGCCCGTTCCTAATCCGAATCCCAATGCTAATTTCGTAAATCAACAAAACGTCGGTGGTGTGGCCATCAATGCCGAAGGGGTCTTGAGAAACCAAACTCTCGACGAACGCAAGGAGTTACGCGCTGCGCGTGATAAAGCACTGATTAAAGTCGGTCCCGACGCGGAAAAAGTAAGCAAGCTGCGCGTCGTGTCTCTCGCCAAACTCGAAGCGGCGATTCAAGAGCACATCACCGAAAACAAGCCGCTCCCCGACGACATTCAATACATGGCCGGATTGCAACGCATTGAATTCGTATTTGTGGATACGGAACAGCATGACATTTTGCTTGCCGGACCGGGAGAAGGATGGAAAATTGCCGAGGATGGGACGGTGGTGGGTGTGAAGTCGAGCTTGCCCGTGATGCACCTCGATGATCTTGTCCTTGCGATTCGATCCGCCGAAACCGCTCGCCGCACGGCCATTACTTGCTCGATTGATCCGACTCCAGAAGGTGTGGGTCGGGTACAAGCGTTGCTGGTCAATCTGCGCGAAATTGGAAATAAGGAAACGACGAAGACCGCGATTGAACAAGCCCTTGGTCCGCAGATGGTCACGGTGACGGGCGTGCCGGGGAGCAGTCGATTGGCCCGCGTCCTCGTGGCGGCCGATTATCGAATGAAGCGGTTGGGGATGAAGTTTGACACGTCGCCGGTGGCTGGCCTGCCGAGTTATTTAGATTTGGCGAATGCGGGTCCAGCGGGTCTGGCGAATGCGTTTCCACGGTGGTGGCTTGTTCCAAAGTACGAAGCTGTGCTGCGCGATCCGGAAGGGTTGGCGTGGAAGCTCAATGGCTCGGTCAAGTGTATGGCGGCAGAGGACTTCATGAATTCAACTGGTCAGAAGCAAACAGCGAAGGCCTCTCCGGCCGCTCAAACCTGGGCTGACAACATGACGAAGAAGTACGACGATTTAGCGATCAAGGAACCGATCTTCGCCGAATTGAAATGCGTGATGGACGTTGCCATTGTTGGGGCACTTCTGGCCAAGGAACATCTCCTGGAAAAGGCGGGACTTAAATTGACCGTGCTTACCGATGCGAAGGCATTTAAGACGGACGAGTTCCCTGCGCCCAAAACGATCGACACTCAAGCGTCGATGGTTAAAAAAGGAACGAACTGGTTGATCAGTGCGTCGGGGGGCGTGGAAATTCAACCCTGGGCTGTCGTGAATGAGGCCAAGGAAGACGCGGCCCTTTCGGTGGTACGAAAAAGCATTCCCGCCGCTAAACAAGACTCGTGGTGGCGAGATTAGGGCCAGTGCTTCAAGAAGTGTTTTCCTCGTTCACAAAAAGTGCATTTGTGCATCGCATGGGCCGGTGTCGGACTTGCTTTGAAAGTGAATCGACACATCGCCGTCGGAACTGACAAGGATTGGGTGCGCACCCCAGAGAAACGCCGAACGGGCGGCGGTCGTTCGGGCACCGAGTTGATTTCCCACACTCGGATGGGACTCAATCAAGGCACCCACGGCGAGTAACGAGTGATCGTCGAACACGACCGCGCCATCGACGCAGGCCATTTCCAACAGGCGGCGTTTGCGCTTCAAAGAACCCGTCCGTGTTCCAATCTCGATATTCTCGGTGAGCCGCGCGATGACGACTTGGCCCGAATCAGACTGGCCGGTTGTAGCGGGACCACTTCGCCAATCGAGCGGAACCATACTTTCGTTATTGAAAATGTGTTCCCGCAGGCAGTGGGTCGGATCATAGATCAAGAGTGCCCCTTGTCGCTTGAAACTTAGATCGAACAAAATTTCGTATAGGTTCGTGCCGACAAAGGCGTTGCCGATGCAAATTGACAAGCTGTCTTTGAACGTCGGCACATTATAAATTTTCCACTGGCCTTGTCGCTTAGCCGCGAGCAAACCTTCATGGTTCATAATGACGAGATCACCCTGGGGCGTTACGTGAGCTGAGAAATCTTCGTCCTGCATTACGCTATAGATGGGATGCAGGAACTCGGGATGACACTTGGTCGCACTGGCCTCTTTGATCTGCGTCCATTCGACTTCGCCATACTCCATCAAACGCAATTCCGGATCGACCGCAAGATACGACAAAGGTGAGGAGGCCAAATGGTCGAAAAACTTCTGCAAATTGGGGCGTGTAATATCTTCCACGCCCGTTCCCGGGCGAATGATTAAATTGAGCGAGACAGGGCGATTTTCATGGGTCCGTCGCGACAAGCTTCCCAAGTACTTGACGAGTTGTTTCCAATTTACGGCCGACGAACGAAGCCGTAACCACTCGATGACGAGGCTCTCCAAAAACACTTCGGTCAGGCCGGGCAAATCAACGAAGTAGTGCAGTTGCATTTCTCGTGTGCGATCAGAAATCTTTTGCAAGAACTCGGCCATGATCGGCGAGAGCGTGCAATGATTGCAGAAATGGGCCTCGTATTTGCCAATCGGAATCGAATATCGCGCGGGTCCGTGCGCCGCTTCGTACCACTGCGGCACGAGCCGAATGATTTCTTGGCCAAGCTCGACTTCCATCGCCCGACAACGCTGCTCTTGATCGGTCATGATTTTCCTACCGCCATTGGCGACACTTACGAACAGGGACGCCGTTTGAAAGTCCGTTGAAAAATCAACGAGCCTACCCGTCTGACGCAACCGCTACGGCGCGGTTATTTGTGATCGCACTTTACAAGCAGTGGGCAATGGGAACAATGCGAATTGTGGCAAGTTCCGTCGGCGAGGTGTCCAATCATTGTATCTCCGTGTATAATTCTGACCCCACGCGACGGGCGTTTCTGGCGTATCGTCGCGTCTTGGCTCACGAGAAACATTCCTTCTACACCACCATCTATTTTGTCTACGGCTGAATCCTCTTCGTTTCCGATTGAAAACGTCCGCGAGCAGTTTCCCGCTCTGCGGCGAGAAGTTGCCGGTCGGCCCGCTGTATTTTTTGACGGTCCCGCCGGTAGCCAATTGCCGCAGCGAGTGATTGATGCAGTTGGTGAATATCTGGCCCACAGTAATGCGAATCAAGGTGGCTGTTTTGCCACCAGCCGCGAGAGCGACGCCCTGCTCGATGAAGCTCATCAGGCCCTGGCCGATTTTGTCGGTGCAGTCGATCCTGGCGAGATTTCGTTCGGCGCGAATATGACCTCTTTGACTTTCTCGCTGTCGAGGGCCTTGGCCAAGACTTGGCAACCGGGCGACGAAATTATCGTCACGCGACTCGACCATGATGCGAACGTCACGCCCTGGGTTCTGGCGGCCCGTGATGCGGGAGTCACGGTCAAGTACGTCGAGATTCGGCCCGACGATTGCACGCTTGATATCGACGATCTGCGGTCAAACCTTTCTGTGAAAACTCGGTTGGTTGCGTTCGGCGGAGCGTCGAATGCCGTCGGCACGGTCAATCCGATTGGCGAGATTGCCTATTGGGTTCATGAAGTCGGCGGGCTGGTGTTCGTCGATGCGGTTCATTTGGCACCGCACGCCCTGTTGAATGTGGCGGCTTGGAATTGCGATTTTCTGGCCTGTTCAGCGTACAAGTTCTTTGGTCCTCATGTGGGCGTGTTGTGGGGGCGACGGGAACTGTTGGAACAGCTTGCTTCGTACAAAGTGCGTCCTGCTCCGAACGACTTGCCTGGCAAGTGGATGACCGGCACGCAAAATCATGAAGGGATCGCTGGAACACGTGCGGCCGTTGAATACTTGGCCGACATCGGCCGCGACTTTGCGATGGGCGGCGCGAACCGGCGAGTCTCGCTACAAGCAACGTGGAAAGCGATTGGCGAATACGAGCGGACGTTGTGCGTGAGAATGTTGCACGGCTTGGCGGGGTTGAAAAGCGTAAAAGTGTGGGGTATTCGTGATCCGGCGAGAATGGATGAACGCGTCCCGACCATTTCAATTACTCACGCGAGCCTTTCACCATTGGAATTGGCGGAGCGATTAAGTGAGCGCGGAATTTTCGTGTGGCACGGCAATTTTTATGCGCTGCCTTTGACGGAAGCCTTGGGGATGGAACCCGAGGGGATGGTTCGCATCGGCCTCATGCACTACAACACGGCCGAGGAAGTTGATTATTTCCTGGCGACGTTGGCGGAATGGAACGCATAAAATTTTTCCTCCGTCGTCGGGAAGGTTTTTTCGCAGTAGTAAATACGACGACGCAAAAATACATCCAAAGAATTGAAAACGCATGTCAAACTATCCGACGAAACTCACCAAGGCTGAACACAATCGGCTGTACATTGACTGGAGCGATGGGCAGCGGCGTGAATACACAGTCCGCGAGTTGCGCGACGCCTGTCCCTGTGCGACCTGTCGCGAGAAGCGCAACGCCCCGCTGCAGCCGTTCAAACTGACGGTTCTGTCCGAGGGTGAAACAAAACCGCTCACCCTCCAAGGCATGAAACCAGTCGGCAATTACGCCTACTCGATTGAATTCAGCGACGGACACGACACGGGCATCTACACGTTCGACTTTCTTTGCGAATTGGGAAAGCCAGCGTAGAAGAACTTCTGGGTGAAATGAATTACGATAGAAAAGTAGGGGCCGCCGTGCGTTCCAATTGGTTTGACGCAACTTCTTTTTCGAGAATTGATCGGGTGATCTGCGAACGCTCGGTCCGCACAGCGGACCCTACAACGGGTAGAACGACTATTTCTTCGAAGGTGTGACCAGCGGAAAGTCATCCGTTCGGAACGGCGAGGCGGGCAAGCCGGCTCCATTGAACAGGCTGAATTCCGGGTTATCGGCCCAAGCGTAACGGACGGCGATGGGGGCGGCGACCTCCGCACTGTAGACAACGACTTTATCGCCGTCGAGCTTGGCTTCGGCCTTGACCCACTTCTTGTTCTCGCCGCAGACGGCGAAACCCTTTAGTTGATTTTCCTTGGCGACGACGCCCCCTTCTGTATGGGTGAAGTTTAGGACGACCTCGTTGCCGCGAACTTCGTGATTTTTCAACATCGGTCCCGACGTTTCGACCTTTTGGCCATACACGTCGCCGAGTGCCCATTTTGAAAGCCGCTCGCCAACGGCTTGCTTTCTGGTCGGGTGAATGTCGTTGACTTCGCCCAAGCCGAGCGTGACGGCCATTCCCGTCTTCGGCATAGCGAGCGTTTTTAACATTCCCTCGCGGACAAAAACCCAACCGTCATCTTCGACCGGTTCTTTTTGAGCCGCATGAAAATCGGGAAGTTGTACCCAACCAAAGGCAAAATCGTTCCCCCAACGGGCACGCCAGTCCTTAATCATGGTCGTTAATTGCAATTGATAAGCATTGTTCACATTCGAGCCAGCATTGCTTTCGCCCTGATACCAAACAGCGCCACGAATCGCGAACGGAACGAGTGGGTTGATCTTGCCATTGAACAAGTTGCCGGGATAGTGACTGTCGGTGATCGGCTCGCTCGGTTTTTGCGGAGCGCGGGGAGCGGTCTTCTTGTCGGCTTTGGCCTTTTCGGCGGCGACTTTGTTATCGGCGAGTTGTTTTTCGTAGGCGGCTTGGGCTTTGGCGGGATCCCACGAGTCTTGTTTCTTTTTCCAGCCGTCGAAAATCGGTTGCAATTCGGCAAAGTCGCGTTGGGCTTCCCAACTAGTCCAGGCTTCAATCGGCGTCCCTCCGACCGATGAGTTAATCAACCCGACCGGCATCTTGAGCGACTTGTGCAATTCACGTCCAAAGAAATATCCGGTGGCCGTAAAACCGCCCACCGTGTCGGGACTGCAGACGATCCACGTTCCTTTGCAATCTTCTTGCGGTTTCGTCGCTCCACCCGATGCCATTGAGAAATGGCGGATTTGCGGCAAGTTGGCGGCCGCTTGTTCCTTGTCAAAGTCCTTGGCATTTTTCACGACGAAGCCCATATTCGATTGGCCAGAGCAAAGCCAAACCTCTCCGACGAGAACATCGCTCAACGTGATCGTGTTGTTCCCTTTGACCGTCAACTTTTGCGGTTCGCCAATTGCGAGTTTGTCGAAGTTAACCCTCCACTTGCCTTGACCGTCGGCAATGGTCGATTGGGTTTGTCCGGCGAATTCGACGGTGACTTTTTCGCCCGCCGTCGCCCAACCCCAGACTGGGACTTGTACCTCGCGTTGCAAGACCATGTGATCGCCAAAGATACCGGGCAGTTTTACATCAGCCCGCGCGGCACTGGTTGCAAACAGAATTAAAATTAAACTCGACACTCCCCACGCACACAGACGGTTCATGGCAGGCTCCCTATAATCAAGCGAAAAAGGATTGGCAATTCAAGTTCTTAACCTACAATGGGCATGGGTCGGGCGTCAACGGGCGGTCCGTTCGAAATGGAACATCCGGCGGGAAACGGCCGGAAAAAAATCGGAATCCAAAATCCAAATCAAATTGGAAATGTGAAGGCATCGCTTAGCCGCCACGTCCACGCCGTGGACCCAAAAAACGGTGACGATTCGGTCGTGGACGACCGGGGCTAAGCAGAACCTCGCGTGGACGACGGAGCGAAGTGCCGTGTCCTATTCGGGGTCCAGTTCACTTTGTCACACACTTTTCGATCATATTCTATACGACTTGGCAAATCACTATGCGTTTTTTTCTCGCGGGCATCATGCAAGGCTCGCACCTGGCCCTGACGTTGCACAATCAGGACTATCGTGGACGGCTGAAGAGTTTGCTACTGGAACATTTTCCAGGGGCCAACGTGTACGATCCGCTCGCGGATCATGCTAACTCGGTCGATTATGATGAAGACCAAGGGCGGAGTGTGTTCTTTTTTCATAATGCACTCTGTCGCAAGGTTGATGTAGTGATCGCGTTCGTGCCGGAGGCGTCGATGGGAACCGCGGTCGAAATGTGGGAGGCGTATCAAAATGGCCGGGTGGTAATCGCAATTAGCCCGCTCAAACACAATTGGGCCGTGCGATTTTTGAGCCATGAACTGTATGCGAATATCGAGGATTTCGAGTCGGCCCTGGTATCGGGGAAGTTAGCGAGTAGGATAGAAGAGGAGCGGGTGAAAATCCGAATGACGAAATCCTCACCCTCTCCCTCCGGGAGAGGGCCGGGGTGAGGGTTTTCGAATCACTAACCAAACGTCATTGTTCACCGGTTAACCGTCCATGAAAGAAAATCGACCACGTGCAACATCGGAGCAGATCGACCGAGCACGCGAATTGCGTCGCGATGCAACCTTTCCTGAACGATTGTTATGGGGTCGATTGCGTGCCAGTCGTTTGTGCGGCTTAAAATTTCGACGCCAGCATCCGATCGGGCCATTCGTCGCGGACTTTTTTTGCAGCGAACACCGGTTAGTTATCGAACTTGATGGGAACAGCCACGATGGCCGCGCAGAACAGGATGCGCGAAGAAGTGAGTATTTGCGGCAAGAGGGTTTAGGTGTCGTTCGGTTTGGCAACGATGATGTGTTGCGTGATTTGGAGGCGGTGTTGAAGGCGATACTTTTGGCGTGCGGAGTCGATTTGAATGCTCCCTCACCCCGCCCTCTCCCGGAGGGAGAGGGAGATCGCGTATCAACTATTTTTAGCTAACTCAACATTCATCTCTCCAATTCATCTCTCCAATTCATCTTTTCAATTCATCTTTTCAATTCATCGTTCATCGCTCCTAATTCATCGTTTCCCTCATGCTTCCCCTCCTTGACCATCTGCGTGACACGCTTCCCGGCTGGTTGGCCGAGCGGAAGATGCCTGCGTTTCGCGCGGGTCAAATTCGTAAGTGGTTGTTCGAAAAACGGGCGGCCGATTTTGCGGCGATGACCGATCTGCCAAAGGATTTACGGACGGCGTTGACGGAAGATTTTCAGTTGTGGACGATGACCGTCGTCAAGCAATTGAAATCGTTCGACGGCACGGAAAAGCTCCTGCTGCAAACGCACGACAACCATCGGATCGAATGTGTGTTGCTCCGTGACGGTCCGCGTAGGACGATCTGCATTAGTACGCAAGTCGGCTGTGCGATGGGTTGCGTCTTTTGTGCGAGCGGGCTGGATGGTGTCGAACGGAACTTGACGAGTGGCGAAATCGTCGAGCAAATGTTGCGGCTGGCCGGTTTGCTCCCGGCGGAGGAACGCCTCAGTCATATTGTCGTGATGGGAATGGGCGAACCGCTGGCGAACTTGGCGGGACTTTTACCCGCGTTGGATCTGGCGACCAGTCCGGACGGGCTGGGTATTAGTCATCGGCGGATCACGATTTCGACGGTCGGTTTGCCACCCGCCATTCGCCGACTGGCGGAACTTGATTGTCGATTTCATCTGGCCGTTTCGCTGCACGCGCCGAACGACGAGTTGCGAACGAAGATTGTGCCGACGAACAAGGCGACCGGGTTAGAAGAGATTTTGGCGGCGGCCGATCATTACTTCGAGGTTTCGGGCCGGCGGCTGACGTTTGAATATGTGTTGCTGGGTGAATTGAATGATCGGCCGGAACAGGCGCGAGCCTTGGCGAGATTGCTGCGGGGGCGGACCGCGCTGGTGAATGTGATTCCGTACAATCCGGTGGCGGGCTTGAGTTATCGCACGCCGACGCAACGGGCAAGAGAGGATTTCATCCGCATTCTGGAAGACTGCGGTTTGAATGTGCAGGTTCGCGAACGCAAAGGGGACGCAATCAATGCGGCCTGTGGGCAACTGCGGCGGAGCGAACCGACATTGGTGATGTTGAACGTGCCGACGTAGTCGTTTGTACACGCGGCGTCTCGCCGCGTGCAAGAAGCGGCGAGACGCCGCTTGTACAAGTGGGCTAGTGGGCGAACGCAATGAGTTCGCCGAGGTACTCGGCCATCTCGTCGCCTGCATCAAGGGCGTATCGCAACAGGTCGGGCCGACTGATGAGGCCGATGAGTTTGCCTTGTTTCAACACGGGCAGACGGCGGATCTTGTGTTCCAAGAACATTCCGGCCACATCGCTGAGCAACGTGTTTTCGGCAATCGTCAGCACGTCCCGCGTAATGAATTCGTTGATGGACGCAGCCCGCAATTCGGGATTGAAGACGACATCCAGCAGAGGATATTCGCTAATCAAACCGACCAGTCGTCCATTTTCGTCCACGACCGGCGCACCGCTGATCTTGTGACCGAGCAACAGGCGGATTGCGTCGCATGTTCGGGGCAGCCGATCACGTTGGTTGTCATCACATCGCGGGCAGTATACATGTATTTTCTTGCTGCGTGTTATTGAGATTACTGGGTTTCAACCCACTTGATGATATGGACGCCAGGTGTAGCCTGGTTCTTAACGACCAAGAGTTCATCTACATCGAGGGCGTAATTGAAGAGTCGAATGTCATCGACAACGCCGCAAAAGACGTCGGTGGTGCTGATGCGCCCACAAAGGTACAAGGCCCGCGTGTCGGTGCCGACCGGTGCGGCGCGGGCGGTGGGCGTGTTGTCGAGAACGCCGTTTACATAAATGCGAATATATGACCCGTCCCAGGTGGCGGCAACGTGATACCACACTCCCGCTTGAAGCAGCGTGTTTCCATGTGCGTTGGAACCGTCGTTGCCGTCCAATCCCATCGCGACGAAGCCGTTTTCAATGGCGAACTGATAGTTATTGGGATTGGAATCTCCCTTGCGGACGATGACGTTAGCGTACGAACCAGTCCCCCAGGATCCACTTCCTTTGATCCAAGCGGACATTGACAGTGCCTTGGTCAATTGCACCACGCTAGAGTTGGGGATCGTGATGTAATCATCGACGCCGTCGACGGATAAGGCGGTTCCAACCGAGCCAGCCGTCGAGCTGGTGTCGAACGAAGAGTTGGTAAGAGTTCCGTTGAGGACATTGACGGACGAATCATTGGCGGTTGTGCCCGACGTTTCGTCGAGCTTCCAATATCCGACGACGCCGCCTGCCCAGGCGAGTGCCCGTGTGACTAAGACGATTCCATTGGACGACAATTCACTGATGACGCAGCCACTCCCGCCCCAGGGCAACTGGACGCGACGTCCGGCGGCCGTCGTGCTGTTGGATAGTTTGCCCCCCTGCTCGACGCAAAACAGTGCCGCCGCGCCACTAATTGATCCCAATTGGTTAAAATCCGGCGAGAATGTCCCCGAGAAAGTGTCCAGCGGTTGGCTGGAATTCATGATTGTGATCGAGCCAATGGCAAATGTGGACGTGATGTAGTGATTATTCTTCGTGATCGTCAGTGTGGTGCCTGACGGGTTGGAGTAGCTGGAGGCCATTGCGAAGGTGTCGGCCAACGCCCCCTTTTCGCTCACAACTCCTAAGGGTTTATCCGTGAGCTTCGTGTTGAGGTCGCTCGAGTTGATTTCTTGACAAATGTAGGCCACATCGTTGGCGACCGCCGAGGTGTCGAAGGTTGCTTGCGAAGCGGTTGCGGAGATCGGTGTAACGACATACCCATAGTCCTCGAAGAGCGATTTCCGAAAGGACTCTCCCGTGGATAGGCTCACGGAATTGACGACCACCAGGAGCAGGCGTTTAGCGATGGCCGTCTGAGCGAGAAAGTTGACGTCCGCTCCCGTCAAGGCCCGGGAATAAACCCGCACATCGTCCATCGAGGTGTTGGATCCGGCGTACCAGGGGTCATCGCCAACGTAGAGTGGTCCGCTGTTTCCAACCGTGCCAGCCGATAGCGTGTACTCCGTATCAAGTGTTCCATTGACATAACAACGCCATTTGTTGCCAGCTTTCACGCAAGCAATGTGCGACCAAGAGCCGCTCGGCAGAGCGGCGACGGAGTCGGCCCCATCGTTGGAATTCGAGTTGGTACTGATCCGAAAATGAATACCGTTGTCGGACGGATGGAGCCACACCCCCGGACCTCGTTCAAAATCGATTGAACCCTTATGGATCAGTGGTCGCCACCCGCCCGTTGCGGCACTGGGATTAACCCAGAATGCGACGCTAAAATCAGCGTTGCTTACGCCCAGTGCGTTCAGTGTTGTAGAGGCTGGTGCCGTCATGTATTTTCCGTCCGCCGAGAAGTACGCGCCAAGCCCGCGGGCTCCCGTGACCCCCAGTGTTGGATTCCCAACGTAGGTTCCGTTATTTGAATTGCCGGACGAATCGGCTGCCACCGTGCCAGTGGTTTCGTTGAATTTCCAGAGTCCGACCAGACCGGTCGTGATATCCTGTCCGCGTGCCGGAAGGGTCGTCACCGCAACGGTGAAGATCGTGAACAAAAACGACTGCTTGCGAATCATTGGAGAACTCTCTGGACGGAAACGGGGAATCTGTCTTAGGCGTCTCAGCAATTGCGAATTGGTTATCACCGAAAAAGTGAGGCATCTACCAAGATGCCTCCGCAATGGAAGTTTAGCTTGTTCCACAGGGGAACATGCTCACGGCGCAGAGGCATTACGGGTCGTCGAAAACAGACTGGGAATAAACGCTACAACCAGAACTTTGGGAGCTTTATGAGCACCTGTCCTTGTAATGGTCTCATTGCTACCAGTCAAAAATCGGCAACTACGTCCGCATCTTTCTCGGACCATTGAAAACCTAGCTTATTTTCCGAGGGCAAGGGGAAATTGCTGAAACGGTTTTGACTTGCATTGAGGGCGACCTAGTATTGTGCGGAAGGCTATCCCCCGGATTGCGCGGAGCGTGCGGTAACTATCGCTTCGCTAGCGCGGCGCGGAGCTGCTAACCACATGACAAGCTCCGCTTTGCGTCGCTGCTAACCACCGTTCAACACCATGCCCACCGATATGCCCCGCGTCTTGCTGATCGAGGAAGAACCGACATTGGCCGAGATTACGGCCTTTCGTCTGGAATTGCTTGGTTATCAAGTCGATTGCGCGGCAACGCCTCTCGAAGTCACCGCCAAGCTCGACGCGGCACTCCCTAACGCGATTTTGTTGGGACTGTCCCTGTCGGGCATGGACGGAATCGACTTGGCGAACCGGATTAGCAACGACGAGCGAACTCACAATATCCCGATCATGGCTCTGTCGGCCGAGGCCGATTTGACGAAAGTCCAACGTGCCTTTGCCGCCGGAGCCAAAGAGTTTTTAGTGACGCCGTATGATCCGTCCGTGTTAGAAGGCAAGTTGGAGCGGATGTTAGCGGCGAGTAAATAAAAATGAAAAATGTCTAATGAAAAGGCAAGGGCATTGTATTCATTAGACATTGGGACTTAGTCATTTGACATTTGCCCCGTTTTGCGTTCTCCATTCATCGTTCCTCATTCGTCATTTCCTCCCATGGCTGGCCGACTTGGCGACATTCTCGTGCGACGCGGAATTATTACGGAGAGCCAATTACAGGCTGCTCTGGCCGCTCAGGGTTCGGAACGAGGGATGCTCGGCGTGCTGCTCATGCGGCGGGGATTGATTACGCACGATCAGTTGGGCGAATCTCTCGAAGAACAGTTTGAAGTTCCGTTCCGTGAGATCATTCCGCAAGCGATCAATCCGCAAATTGTGCGGTTGCTGCCGGAAAAAATGGCCCGCGAACGAGAGGTTGTCCCCGTCGGCATCGGTGGCGGGTCACTGCAATTGGCGATGGTCGCGCCCGACGATATTGAAACCATTTCGGAAGCGGAACTGATTACCGGTTATCGGGTTCAGCCGCTGGTTTCGCTGCAAAGTGAAGTGCAGGCGGCGTTGGATCGCGGTTTTGACGAACGAATTGTCGCCCGACAAACGATCGTCGATATGAAGATGGCCGACCTGAGCGAGGCCGCCAAGAAAATTGACGAAGACGACATTCCCACCCCTGGGAGCGAAGAAGAAGATTCCGCACCCGTGGTGCGGCTCGTGAAAGCTATTTTGATGGGTGCCATCAACGCCAATGCGAGCGATATCCACTTGGAACCGCACGTGCCCGAAATGCGGGTTCGTTATCGGGTCGATGGTGAATTGCAAGCGGTGATGACGATCCCCAATCACATTGAGGAGGCGGTCGTGTCGCGTATCAAGGTTATGGCCGACATGGACACGACCGAAACACGTCGCGCACAAGACGGTCGTTTGGGAATTGATGAAGCGGGCACGAAAGTCAACTTCCGCGTGAGTACGATTCCGACCGTCGGCGGTGAAAAGGTCGTAATGCGGTTGCTCGACGAAGGAAACAAGATTTTCGACATCAATCGTCTCGGCATGGCCGACAGCCAGCGGGCGACGATTCAACGCTTGATCGATAAACCGCACGGGATGATCGTTGTGACGGGTCCGACCGGATCGGGAAAAAGCACTACGATGTACGCCGTGTTGACCGCTTTGAACGGTGTTCATCGGAACATTGTCACGGTCGAAGACCCGGTCGAATATCGGCTGATTGGCGTAAATCAAGTTCACTCCGACAACGAACACGGAATGGGTTTTGCGAACGCCTTGAAATACATCATGCGGCAAGACCCGGACGTCATCATGGTGGGCGAAATCCGCGATCACGAAACGGCGACGACCTCGGTGCAGGCCGCTTTGACGGGCCACTTGCTCATCAGCACGCTGCATACGAACGACGCGGTCGGCGCGGTCGCTCGGTTGGGCGATCTGGGAATTGATGCGTTTAAGATTGGCGGAGCCTTGCTGGGAGCGGTTGCGCAACGGTTGTTACGGAAAATTTGTCCCGACTGCAAAGAACCGGCCGAACCGAACGCAATGATGCTCACTACGCTGAGCAAGAATCATCCGATCCCTGCTGATTCGGTCTTTTATAAGGGACGGGGTTGCAAGAAATGTCTTGGCTCGGGCTACTCGGGGCGATTGCCGATTTTTGAGATCATGGCCGTGACGCCTTTATTGGCCGAAGCGATTGAACGGGGCGAGCCGCACACGAAACTGCGCGAAATTGCCGTGAAGGAAGGGATGATGGAGTTGGCGGGTGCTGGTTTGGAAAAGGCGATTGCGGGCCAAACATCGATTGAGGAAGTTTATTACAAAATTTCGAGTTAAGTAGCCCGTAGGTCAGGTACCCCGTATCTGACCATTGTATCGAAAATTGGAAGCTGGTCGTTGAGGGGCCGAACCGACCCTCGGCTGTCAGGTACAGGGTACCTGACCTACAAGTTTTTGCATTCTGAGTTTTAAGATTTGAGTTTCCCCATGTCGGCTACAACCATCACGAAAAATGCGAAGAAGTCCCAGGAGAATCTCCTGTGGACGATTCTCAATTTTCAGTTGACGAAAACCGACTTATACGCGACGAAGATCAAGAAAAAAGTCTTGACGTTTGTGTTGCGGAATTTGGCGACCCTCGTGGAGAACGGCCTCTCGCTGCCAAAAGCTTTGGCGACGTTGGCCAAAGAGCGGTCGTTGAAGAAATATGCCGAGATGTTCGAGACGATCCGCCGCAAAATCGAAAGTGGCGAGACGTTTAGCAATGCTTTAGCACTATTCCCGAAGACGTTCGACAAACTCACGATCCATCAAATTCGCGTCGGCGAGCGGTCGGGAACGCTGGCCTTAACCATTGATCGCGTCACGACGCAGCTTGAAAACTCCAGTAACTTGAAAGCCCAAGTGCTCAAGAAACTGGCCTATCCGATCATTCTGATTGGGGCGGGCAGCATGGCGGTTACGTTCATGTTGATGTTCGTGATCCCGATCTTTCAGAAAACATACGCCGAAAGCAAAGCGGTACTCCCGGGAATCACGCAGTTTTTGATCGACCTCAGCGGTTTTTTGAAAGCCTACGGCTGGATGGTTCTGCTGACCATGATCGTCTCGGTCGTGGGTGTCATTAAACTCCGCAAAAAGAATCGCGACTTCGCCTTTCGTATGGACCGAGCGATCTTGCACATGCCTCTGCTGGGACATTGGTTCCGCGATTTGGCCGTGTTGCAATTTATGGATGTCCTCGGAATTCTACTCGACTCCGGTTACACGGTGGTTGAAGCCCTGGGGAGTTCGGCCGATGCGATCAGCAACATGGCCGTTAAGAAAAGCGTCCAAGGGCTGCGCGACGCAGTCACTCGTGGAGAGCGTTTCAGTCGCGAACTCGACAAACAGGGGGATTTGTTTCCGCCGGTTGTGAGCCAACTCGTGATTATTGGCGAAAAGACGGGCAACTTGGCGAAATCGACGGCATTTATTCGCGTCCATTTGCGGCGTGAAATCGAACGCACGACGAACATTTTGGTTGGGACCATCGAGCCGATCTTGACGATCGGCATGGCGTGTGTGATCGGCGGCATTTTGCTCGCGATCTACTTGCCGATGTTCGATATGATTAGTGCGATGAACGGACCGAAGTAGGAAATGATGAATTAGGAACGATGAGCGATGAATGGGAAACGACGAAAATAACTGCTAACTGCTTTCCTCCCATGTTTACGAAACGCCACATCACCGATTCCATGTTGCCAAAAAGCAACCCGGCGTTTTCGCTTTTAGAGATGGTGCTTGTCGTATCGATTGTGGGCGTGCTGGCGGCGATTGTTTTATCCAGAATTTCGACAAGTACATTGGACGCCAAGAAAAAGGCGTGCTACATAAACAAAGGGATGATTGAGGTCAGCGCACAGGTTTGGTATCGGAACAAGGGAACTTGGCCCGCGACGAACTTGAGCGACATCAAAGTGGACACGAATTATTTTCCGAGTTCACTTTCGACCTGCCCCTACGACGGAACGAGCTATACTTTGGATGCCACGACTCACCAAGTGGTGGGTCACACACACTAACGGTTTTATTTTTTCTCAAAGGAAGGTTTGCTATGAATACGCGAGTGATTCGTCCGGTCCGCAAGCGTCACGGTTTTTCGTTGCTCGAATTGTTGGCGGTGGTCACGATCTTGGGCGTCATCGCCGTGATCGTGGTGCCCCGCATCACGGCCTCGAGTGCGACGACCAAGGCCAATGCCAACGCCCAAAATAAGTCGGAAATCAATTCCGCGATCGAACGCTGGTACTTCAACAACGGTAGCTGGCCCGCGACCAACTTGTCGGACATCGGTGCCGACAACAACTACTTCCCGGCCGGCATCCCGACCAATCCGGTCGACGGCAGCGCGTATGCGATGAATGCGACCACGCACCGCGTTCCGTAAGCCAGAGCTTTCCAAGACCGCGTGTGTGCATAATTCACAATTCGGCGGGTCAGGGATTCTCCCGACCCGTCCGATTGTGGAACACACTACCTGAGATTCTCCGGAGCCGTGACATGACCCACATCACAAAAACCCGAAACACTCGCCGTAGCGGTTTTTCGCTGCTCGAATTGTTGGCGGTCGTCACGATCTTGGCGATTATTGCCGTGATTATTGTCCCCCGCATCGGCTACATGTTGCCCAACGTCAAAGCCCAATCGAGTGCCGAGAATAAGTCGGTCATCAATAAAGCCATCGAGCAGTGGTACTTCAGCACAGGTACTTGGCCTGCGACGAACCTGTCCGACATTGGCGCGGACAATAATTATTTTCCGAGCGGGATTCCGACCAATCCGGTCGATGGATCGGCATACACAATGAATGCAACGACGCATCGAGTGCCGTAGGGGAAGATGTGGTGGTGAGGGGTGGTCTAGTAGAAAGCACAATGGAAGCCACATGCGAAATCAACGACGTGGTTTTACGCTGCTGGAGCTGATCGTGACCGTCACGATGGTCGGCATTTTGGCGGCGGTGACGACTGCCCGCTTGAGTTCCTCAACGCAAGCCAATCACAGCACCGTCGGCGACGCCCGACGTCTCGCTCTTGATCTGTTGCAGGCCCAACGTCGGGCGATTGCGACCGGCGATAATCATTACGTCGCCTTCACGACGTCCGCCGGAAAGATCGTGAATTACACGCTCTATCGACGACAAGCAGGAGTGAACGTCGCCGTCGATGCGGTCCATACGTTCGATACGCAAATCACGATTACATCAGCCGATACGAATCTCGAATATCAGTTCGACGGAACGGCCTTATCTGCGTATTCGATCACGCTGGCTGGGCCGAATATGTCGTATCAGGTCACGGCGACGATGGCGACCGGGTCGGTGAAGGTCGTGAAGCTGTAACTTGTACGCGCGGCGTCTCGCCGCCGCTTCTACAAGTTGACCTGCTCGCGGAATAAGCTAGGGTTGCCTAGCATGATTCCCTCCCTGCGCTATCGCCGTTCGACCGGTTGCCTCTCTCGCCTTGTGCGACGGGCGACCTCGTTGACCGAGGTTTTGGCGGCGACGGTCATTTTGGGAACGGCCGTTTACCCGGCGTTGCGAATCACCCGCGACGGAATGACGATCAGCCGCGACAATGAAACCCGACACGCGGTCACAAATTTTTGCATTAGCAAGATGGAAGAGCATCTCGCATTGGGGGCGAAGAACTGGACGAACGGAACCTTCACGGGCGACTTTACGACCGAAGGTTTTGCCACCATTAAGTATTCGGTGAAGCGGTCCGACGCGGTCGCCGATGGGGGTGTGGTCAATAAGTTAATGGCCGTCACTTGCACCGTTTACAACGACACCAACAGCAACAACACCGCCGACGCAACCGAAATCAAAATGACGATGGGAAGTAAAACCTCCAAGATGTCCATCTATCAAACGGTCCCATAAGCATGTCCGCATCCACACATTCAACACGAACGACCAGGCGAACTCGCCGAGCATTTACGATGCTCGAGTTGATTATCGCGTCGTCGTTGTTGACGACAATGGTCGGTGTAGCGGCGGTCGTGATGCGAGCGGCGAATACGGCGTGGCAGGCGCATCAAGACGATTACACGAAAATTGAACAGTTGCAAGCGGGCCTGCGTCACATGGTCCGCAACCTTCGCTCGGCGACGGCCGTAACCTCCATCACCGCAGCCGCCAACACCGTTGGAAGTCTGGCCGTGACTTCGTCGGGCGGGGCGACGTACACCTGGACCCGCGACAGTGCGACGAATCAAATCAACTTCGACAATGGCGGTGGCGGCGGGGCGAAATTGCTTACCGAGAACATCACGTCGCTGACGTTCACCGCCTACAAAGCCGACTGCACGACGACGACCACCACGGTTTCGGCCATTCACTCGATCAAAATTCAAGCCTCGGTCACACAGCCGCACGATGCGACGGTGACGAAAACATTTTCCTGTTGGGTTTGGGTTCGACCCTGGTAAGTCTATGCGAAAATCACTCATTCCAACTCGATCAACCAAGAATCGCCGCTCCGGCGTTGCGCTGTTGGTCTGTATTTTTGTCATGTCGGTTTGCTTTGCCCTTACCGTCAACATCCTCGATACGGAATC
This sequence comes from Planctomycetaceae bacterium, assembly GCA_043738845.1. Lineage (GTDB taxonomy): Bacteria > Planctomycetota > Planctomycetia > Pirellulales > DASRSE01 > DASRSE01. The sequence continues at coordinate 10,214 of JAYUFG010000370.1, read as the reverse complement.
ATTGCAACTTTCGGCTTTACACAACACGGCCGATTACGAAAAGGCTGTGTACTTGGCGACCGCTGCGGTCCACGACTCGCTGCGGCAGCTTGAAGCAAATTTTTCTTGGCGGACGGGAATCTCCAGTACGACGTTTCCCATCGGCAGCACCAGCACTTACTCCGCAACCGCCGTGACCGATCCCGGAAATGCCAGTCAAGTGATTATCACGGGCACCGGCGTGTCTGGTTCGATTACTCGTAAATTGACTGTGACCATTAAACAAGGGGCCTAATCGGTCCTTGAAAGGAAGGCTCGTATGGGCCGCCGCAGTAAATCGCACAAACCGACTTTGACGTTGCAGATCACCCGCACCCATGTGCTGGCGACGATGATCCGCCCTTCCCACGGGGAGGGGCCCGCCGTCGTTCGTTGTCGCGAAATCGAATGGCGCAAGACTGCTACAACCTTAGCTAGCGAAGCGGGAGCGGCGGAGTTCGCCGCCGCGATGAAATTACTCATTGCCGAAGAAAAGCTGGCTGGTTGGGAGACTGGAATTTGCCTGAACGAAGAATTCTGCGTCACTCGCATCGTGACCGGTCCGACAGACAAGGTGCGGAAGGAGTTGACGCAGTTAGAGGAACGAAGTTCGCTCTATCTCACCTTGGGTGGCGGTCCGAAGACGCACGCTCGCTGCTTGCGGCAATTGGACGCGCGACATCAACACGCTTTGCTGACGGTCGCGAACAAGAAGGTCTTAGACGCGATCATGGCCACGGTCCACGATTTAGGGTTGGAAGTCACCGTCGTCGAGCCGGTCCTGGTCGCGCTCAGCCGCTTGCTCAAAAAGCGAGGATACGATGCTGAGCATCCGGTGATCGTGGCAAACCTCAGTCCCGAGAGTTTTGAATTGGGCATTTCGCATCAAGGGCAATTGCTGCTTGACTATCGGCCGGGGGGGCGGCAGTCCAACCAAGGTGTCAGCGAGATCGTCGAACGCCACTGGGCCCGCTTGGACCGCTACTGTCAGCGATATTTCAAATTTAACGGCGGAAGCCTTAAAAGTATTTATCTCTGCGGTGCAGACGTCGACGTGCAAAAAGCGCGCGAGGGTTTCTCGTCCGATGCGCGATTGACGATTGAAACCCCGCTCGCGGACGGACTGGTTGAGAATTGGGACCTGTCCGCCGTAGATCGTCCGGCGACCTATGCCGCATTGTTGGGAACGCAGTTGTTGTTGCAAAGGATCGAAACCGAATCGACGGGTCCAAACTTCATGGAAAGAATTCGGGCCGAAACGCGCGAGCCGATCCTGCCCGGCCTTATTAAATCGGCTTGGCCGGTCGCGGCCGCCTTGCTGCTGTGTGTCGGACTTTCGGCCGTTGTGATGCAGTCGGAGTTGGCAGTGAATGCGCTCACCGCCGAGATGAAGGAACTTGAACCTGCTTCGCAAAAAATTTCGCAGATGCGCATCAAGCAAATCACCGCGGACGGAAAATCAAAACACTTGGCGACGATGCAAAAGAAACTGACGCGGACGGCGTGGAACGAAATGGTGGCGACGATGGGTCGGTGTTTGCCCGACGACGTCTGGTTAGAAGGGATCAGTGTCCAGGGGGACGGCAAAATGCAATTGACGGGTTCCGCGTATAGCGAAGGAGGAATCTACGAATTCATCCGTTACTTGAAACAATACCCGGTCTTGAGTGAAGTCGCCTTAGAACAGACGACACCCGCGACGCTAGCATCGGGTCCGGCCACAAAATTTGACTTAAACTGCGACCTTGCCGGTTATGGCAATGGGGCAAAACAGGAGAAAAAACCATGATTCAGGCCCTCTTACGCAGCTTTTTAGAAAGCCCTTATCGCCGCTGGATCGTTATAACCGCTACTTTGCTTACCTTGCTTGTGGTGGGCGGACCCGCCGCCGATGAATACTTTGCCCTGCGCGATCGGACTAATCGTCTTAACGCGAATTTGGAGACGACTCGGAAAACAGTCGGCGACTTGACCAAGATCGAGCAGACGTTCACCAAGAAAATGGACGGCCTGCAAAAGCTCGAAAGCCAACTCGCTGACGAACGGGGTCTCAATGACTTTCGTTCCTGGGTCGTCGATCAAATCCGTCAGTCGGGTTGCCAGATGCGTAAGGTGCGAGTTGGATCAGCCAGCACGCGCAAGTGGCGCGAAAATGGCAGCCCGCTCGAAGTCACTCCTAATGATGGTCCCGAAACCAACTATAACCTGACGACGCTTCCGTTTTCGGTAGCGGCATCTGGTTCATCGGAAAACGTGCGGGATTTGTTGGGACGGCTGAACAAGTCGGAAAAGATGATGCAGGCCAAACGGTTTTCGCTGCATCCTGACGGAACGGATGGACGAGAAATCGTCCTCGATTTGGAGTTGTTGTTGTTTGATTTGAAGGAACTTGAGAACAAAGAAAACAAGACGAGTTAGGGAATGTCGACTTTCGCCCTGCGAAAGAACGCCCTTGTCAGTGAGAAAAAGGCGACCGACAAAGTCAATTCAGCGTAAATACAACCATTGCCTCAGCAGGTCACCGGAGGACCGATGCACGGCACCCAGCAGTCACGGATCAGATTTCACTCAGCGAAAACGCTGCGCTATGGTGCGCTTGCGCTGGTGATCGTGTTGGGACTGGGCACGCTCTGGCTGCGATCAGGCAATTCCGTCATTGCGGAAGACCAAACAACGACGTTCCGCCCTCCCAAGGGAAACAATCAGCCGCCCGCGCAACCCGAATTGCCGCCGCTCCCTCCGTTCAATCCCAATCCACCATCCCAGCCGCTGCCGGACCAATTTCGTCCCGACCCCAGAGGTTCCGATCAACGGCGGCCAGATCAAATGCGGCCCGATGAGCGCGGGCTAGAACGTCGTGGGCCAAAACCGACTTTCCGCCCCGAGCCACCGTTGCCCAACGAGAATGGCCGCCCGTCGCAGGAACTGCCGTCGCCTAACCCGGCGTTTGGCCCACCTGCACAAGTCGGACCACGCAACAATGTTCCCGTCCCGCTGGCGAACCCTGGTTCCGCGAGCGCGAATATTTCGCCGAACGCCGCTCCTCACCCGATGGGCGTGCAAGGTACGCTCAGCTCGTTCGATCCGGTGTTACTCGGAAAACTCGCTAGGCCGGGCGACCTGACTCTGAAAAGCTCGACCCTCAGCGAAGCCCTGTTTTCAATCAGCGCGACCTGGAAGATCAACGTTGTATTAGCGGACGATATTCAGGGACAAGTCAGCGGCGTCTTTGTCGATGCACCGCTGCACGAAATCCTCGATTCAATTCTGCTAGTGAACGGTTATAGCTATCGTCCTGTCGGCCAGAGTTTGGTCGTGATGAAGTTGCGCGATCTGGGCGACATCAATCCTTTGATGGAATCGGCCATTGTGCCGATCACCAATGGCAAGCCGGAAGAAATCCTTCTGGCAGTGAAGACCATGTCATCGGGCCAGGGAAAAGTGCAGGTCGTCGCGTCTGCTCGCAGCCTGCTCGTTGTTGATTTTCCGGATAAGGTCGCTCTCATTAAGTCGTTTGTGCAACGTTTTGATGCGGCCGCGCTCAATCTGAGTGAGCAGGAGGGTGGACCCGAAGGGCCGGGCGGGCGAATGCAGTACATGACCTATCGGGCACAATTTGTCGAGTCGAAATTTCTCAAGGATCCGTTGACCACGGTCCTTAGTAAAGAAGGTAAGATCGCCACGATGGAGTTGGACAATCAAGTCATTGTCTACGACTATCCGGTGAACTTGCGGCTCGTACAGCGTTCCTTGCACCAGTTAGATGTTCCTCGTAAACAGGTCCGCATCACCGCCCTGATTTACGACTTAAATTTGCAAGACGTTGAGAGTATCGGTCTGAATTGGAATAACGCCTTGAAGGGGCGCCCCGACTCGTCGGGCAAGGCGCAAACATTACTCTCGTTGGACTCCGTCACGTCGATTGTCACGCCCACGACGGCCGCCGCGAACGGAATTTTGACATTCTCCAACTTCAGTAAGAACGTCGATTTAATTGCCGTTGCGCAATGTCTTCAGCAATGCACAAACTCGCGATTGTTGGCCGACCCGCACGTTTCGGTCTATGATGGTGAATTGGCGAAATTCGAGGAAGTCACGGAAATTCCGTATCAGCAATTAACACAAACGACGGGCGGCGGAAATCTCGCCACGACCTCGTTCCGCGAAGCTGGCGTTAAATTGATGGTCACACCGCGGATTGCCGAGGACGGGACGATTCGCATGGAATGCAATCCCGTTTTTAGCCGTCTTTCAGGCTATACGCCCGGTACAAATTCGCCGGTCATCGACCGCCGTGAAGCGAAAACCACACTGCGGGTTGCCAATCATCAAACGCTTGTCATCGGCGGTTTGCGGACGCGAACCGATGTCCGTGACAACAGCGGAATTCCGTACTTGAAAGACATTCCGCTCATCGGTGCCCTCTTCCGCAGCAAAGACTCAACCATCAAAGAGTCGGAACTCGTCGTCTTTGTTACACCCGACATTATCAATGTCGATGAACCAGTGCGGCCTCGCGAACGGGGTGCGCACGCGACGAGCCAGTGTTACCTCGATCATGTCCCGGCGGGAAAAGGTTGCCCGAACTGTTGCGATCCTTCGCCCCTTCCGACCGACGATCAAGGAGTCGCCATTCGCAATCCTGTTTCCGACAATCCCAACAACGCGAACACCACGGGAATGGGTGAAGAAGTCGCGCCGGGACCGATGGATTTGAACATCCCGCTCGACGCTCGGCCCGACGGTGCCAAGAACACCAATCCGAAAACGGATGCGGCGAAGCGAAACAATCCGCCCAGCGAAAAATCGGCACCTGTGATGGGTCCGCAGTTGCGTCAGCCAGAGGGCTACGTTTCCAAGCAACCGAACTCGACGAAGACCTATCAGCCGCCCGTGGTTGCCGCACCGGGTGCCTATCGTCCAGCGACCGCTCCGGCGACAACTCAGGTGGCCAAACAGTCGGCCCGATTTGAGGCGTTTCCATCGATGGAGTCCCCGGCCCCGGCAACCGCCAGCCGAACGTTCGACTCCTTGCCGCCACTTGGAGAGAATCGCCCAGGAATAAATCGGTAAGGAATTGGACCGAAATAACTTCCCGATTTTACTTTGTTTTCGACACGGTTGTTGAGTGATCCTTCCTCACTGCGCGTCGCGGCTAATCGATATATCGTGCAACCGGGAAGTTAATTCGTGCCGAATCCTAAGCGGTTTGACGTCTTACGACCGTCACGTTCGGCATAACCGGACGTGACGGAAAGTCCGTCGTTTCACTCACCGAATCGCCGGAAAAAGCTATCTTTGCGTGGCCGTATTGCTGGCGAATTCCGCCACAGCGTCCACCTGCCCAACCCGATCAGCGTCCCATGCGATTTCTATTTGTTCTGACACTCGTTGCCAGTTTGATCGTTTCGATTTCCGCAAGCGTTACGTTCGCGGATGAACCGACCGCCAATGTGCCGCCCGCAGCGAGCGAAGCGTCGGGTTCCAAAAACGCCGTGAATGAATCGCAACCGTCGCCCAACGATAAAGTCGTCAAGGAAGGTGGCGCGATCAAGGCGGTCGCTCCTTTCACGCCGCCTTTTCCGCTACGAGACGAAATTTTTCAACCGCCGAACAATAAGGGCCTCTCCAAAGCTCAGCGCGAAGAAGTCCGCACAGAAGTTGCGTTGAAAGGGTTTGCCAACGTCGATGGGATCAAGGCTATTTTGGCCATCAACGGCAAAACATTTTCGCTCGGTGTCGGCGAGAGCCAATCCGGCGTCGAAGTCGTCGGTATCGTCCCACCGGAAGTGAAATTGCAACGGGGCCGCGTCCGTTGGTCTGAATCGCTCTATCCCAACGGAAATAGGTAACGTCGCCCCTAAATATTCAATTCCCTCTTCGCCACCGTGAACTGATTCACGGCATGGTCCAGATCATCGTGGGTATGCGCTGCGGAGACCTGCACTCGAATTCTCGCCTTCCCCTGCGGCACGACGGGATACGAGAAACCAATCACGTAAATTCCTTTTTCCAACAGCCGCTCGGCCAGTTGGTTCGCTAGTGTCGCCTCGCCCAGCATGATCGGCACGATGGGATGCTCGCCGGGGACGATGTCGTAACCGGCCGCCGTCATTCGTTCGCGAAAGAACCGCGTGTTGTCGGCCAAGCGGTCACGAAGCTCCGTACTCCGTTCGAGAATTTCCAGCGACTTAAGCGACGCGCCGACGATGACCGGCGGCAGCGAATTGGAAAACAGATACGGGCGTGAACGCTGACGCAGGAGTTCGATAATCTCTTTGCGACCCGACGTGTATCCCCCACTCGCGCCGCCGAGTGCTTTGCCCAGTGTGCCGGTGATGACATCCACGCGGCCCATCACCCCCTGATGCTCGTGCGTTCCCCGACCATGTTGCCCCAACACGCCGACGGAATGCGAATCATCCACCATTACGAGGGCGTCGTACTTGTCGGCCAGTTCGCAAATTTTCGGCAAGTTGGCAATCGTTCCGTCCATCGAAAAAACGCCGTCGGTCGCGATCATCTTATATCGAGTACTCGCCGCGTTCCGGAGTTTCTCTTCCAAGTCATTTAGGTCGCTATTACGATAGCGAAATCGCTGCGCCTTGCACAGCCGCACGCCGTCAATAATCGAGGCGTGATTTAGCTCGTCGGAAATAATCGCATCTTCTGGACCAAGCAGTGTCTCGAACAGCCCGCCGTTCGCGTCGAAACATGAAGAATACAGAATCGTGTCCTCGGTCCCCAGGAAATTGGAAATTGCCTGTTCGAGTTGCTTGTGCAGTTGCTGCGTTCCACAAATGAAGCGGACGGAGGCCATGCCATAGCCCCAGTGGTCGAGTGCCTGTCGGGCGGCTGCGACGACCTCCGGGTGATTTGCGAGTCCGAGATAATTGTTCGCACACAAATTCAACACGTCCCGCCCGCCCACGCCGATATGCGCCCTCTGCGGCGACGCCAAGATGCGTTCGGATTTATACAATCCGCCTTCTTGAATTTTGGCAATCTGTTGCTGAATCGCGTCCCGTATTTTTCCGTACATTAAAACCGTCCTGCTTCACAGAATAGACAAAAATATCACGATTAAAAAGAGACGAAGAACAACTCACCACGGAGTCACAGAGTACACGGTGACGAGGAGGGAGAAAAGACAAGAGGAGGAGGTAGGAAAACTACGTCTGCTCAACGCTAATTGTTTCCCGTTCATTGTTCAATGTTTCCCGTTCATTGTTCTCTGCTCCTTCCCCATTCATCGTTCATCGCTCATCATTCATCATTTCCCCCTACCCTTCCGCCCAGATCAAATTCACCTTCCCGCAGTTGCCGCCGAGCATTGCATCGAAACCTTGCTGAAACTCTTGATACGGAAAGCGGTGCGTGACGACGGGCGAAATGTCGAGGCCCGACTGCAACATGACCGTCATTTTGTACCAGGTCTCGTACATCTCGCGGCCGTAAATGCCTTTGATCGTGAGCATATTGAAAATAACGATGTTCCAATCAATGGCGATTTCTTTTTCCGGAATGCCGAGCATGGCGATCTTGCCGCCGTGACACATCGCGCCCAGCATCTCGCGAAAGGCCGTGCTGTTGCCGGAAACTTCCAGCCCAACATCGAAACCTTCTCGCATGTGAAGTTCTTGTTGCACGTCGGCGAGCGACTGCGTCCGCACATCGACAGCGACGTTCGCACCCAGCTTTTTGGCCAACTCCAACCGCCACGGGTTCACATCGGTGATTACGACGTTTCTCGCCCCTGCATGATGGGCGACCGCCGCGCACATAATCCCAATCGGCCCCGCACCCGTCACGAGGACATCCTCTCCCAGCAGATCAAACGACAAGGCCGTATGGACCGCATTTCCGAAAGGATCGAAAATCGCTTGCACGTCGCGGGGAATTTTCGGATCGTGAACCCAGACGTTCGACATCGGCAGCGAAAGATATTCCGCAAACGCACCCGGCCGATTGACGCCAACTCCCTGCGTGTCTTTACACAAATGCCGCCGACCGGCGAGACAATTGCGACACCGACCGCACACGACATGCCCTTCGCCACTGACAATCTCGCCGGGATGAAAATCTTTGACGTTCGAGCCGACTTCGACGATCTGGCCGACGAACTCATGTCCCACGACCATCGGAACGGGAATCGTCTTCTGTGCCCAGGCGTCCCATTTGTAAATGTGCAAATCAGTCCCGCAGATGCCCGTGCGGAGAACTTTAATTAGTACGTCATTGATCCCAATCGTAGGGACGGGCACTTCTTCTAGCCACAATCCTCGCTCCGACTTTTTCTTAACCAAGGCTTTCATGGTCTGCGGCATGTTTTGTAGTCCTCCAAGGTCACGGCGTTGGTTTCTTACGCGACGGGTTTTCAAACTCGCCAATCGCCTGCGCAAAATCACGGGCGTCTTTGAACTCTCGATAAACGCTGGCAAAACGCACGAACGCGACTTGATCGAGCTTTTGCAGTTGCTGCATCACAAGTTCGCCGAGCTTCTGGCTTTCGACCTCGTTGTTTTCCTCGCGATAGATTTCGTTCTCGACGGCGGAAATAACCGCTTCAATCTGCTGCTCGCCGACGGGCCGCTTCCAACACGCTTTTTGCAAACCCTGTTTGATTTTTTCGCGATCAAAGGGAACCCGCGAGCCATCTTTTTTGATGACCTTTATCGTTAGGTCTTCGATCCGCTCATAAGTTGTAAAGCGGCGGTTGCACGCGCTGCATTCACGTCGGCGGCGAATGGCAAAGCTGTCGTCGCTGGATCGCGAGTCGATCACGCGGTCATTATCAGCCCGACAGAAAGGACAACGCATGGTAAATCATCGAGTAAAATGGCAGGAAACGTCTCCTTACTATACACGACTGGCTCGATTTTGCACGCCCCCGGCGGGGAAACGACGAATTCGGAATGCTGACCGATGAATTCTACGACCAGCCTGGGTCCGCCCTTCCTAATCCGTTGCCAAACCGTCCGGCGTGTGGAATACTTGAACGATGAGCCAAGTCGATTTTTTGCAAAGGGACGAACGATGAAGTGCCCGGTCTGCGCCGTGGAAGTTTCTGAAACTGCGAACTACTGTGCCCACTGCGGCGCGCGACTGCCAACGCATTTCGGCCGCTCGGCGGCCGGCGGGCCACCTCCCACTCCGCCTTCGACCGCTTCCGCAACACCGTCTGCCGCTGCATCGGCCTCGTCCGCTAGTCCCGCCCCCAACGCCACTCAAAACAATTCGCCCACGCAAACGGCTGCTGCTTCGCAGTTCCGCAATCAATTGACGTCCGGACTGAACGACCCGAACGACCTGCACCACGTTCTGTGGGAAGGTCGCTATTCACCCAAAGCCATGATGGGCGTCTGGATCGGCCTCGGCATTTTTTCGATCCTCGTTCTGCTCGGCGGTGCAATCTGGGCACGCAGCGGATTGTGGTGGTCGCTGCTCCTCGCGACCATTCTGCTCAGTTGGGCCTACGCGGCGATGGTCTATTCGCATCGGCATTGGGGAATTCGCTATCAACTGACCACCCAGCGGTTCTATCATGAGCGGGGCATACTCCGGCACGTCTCTGACCGGATTGAAGTCATCGCGATGGACGATATCACCGTGACGCAAGGACCGCTCGACCGCCTGTTCGCGGCGGGCCAAATCCGCATCCTCTCCAGCGATCATGCGACGCCCGAGTTTGTGATCGACGGTGTCGCCGATGTCAAGAAAGTTGCGATGATTATCGACGAAGCCCGCCGTGCAGAACGCAACCGCCGCGGCGTGCGGGTCGAGTCGATTTAGCTCTCGTAGGTCAGGTACCCCGTACCTGGCAGCGCGCTTTTGAGTTCGCAAATTGTGACGGTTTCGCCCATTGAATAGGTTTACTCTGTCAGGTACGGGGTACCTGACCTACGATAAAGTAAATTCCCAATCGCGGATTCCAAAATGGGACGACGATCAAAAAAACGCCGCCCGCCCCTCACTTTTGAAGATCTCAAAGCAACTCCTCCCATTCAACGACCTCGAAATCTGTCCTGGTCGCTTAGAGGCTGTTACTTTTTGAACTTTTTGGGGGCGGAGTTCGTAGGATGGTCAGAAAGTCGTTGGTTATTGTCTCCACGATGGGTCTAAAACCCTCGCCTTCAGGCGAATCCTTTAGGTTCTTCGTTTAGGTTGGTATACTCGCCGGTTATGGAACATTACCG
>JAYUFG010000369.1:0-11719 GCA_043738845.1 Planctomycetaceae bacterium | reverse complement strand
GGTCGGCAAAGCGGTAGGCCAGGGGAAGATTTCCTTGGGCGATGCCGGTTACAACTGGATTGTAATGATTCTGCCCTCCTTGGGCGAAACTGCACTGTATCAAAAAATAGCCTCGACATCGGGCCAGTTCAAATCAGAGCCTGCGTTTAGCCCGCTCATGGTGAATAAGGACGTTTCGGGCGCGACCACGACGACCCGTCACTTGGCAACTTTTCCGTTGGCAGTTCTCATTTGCCCCAACTTCGGTGGCCAAGTTTTCGTTCCCCAGGATAACACTATTTCTGCTTATAAAGGCACGAATTTTTCCGGCAAAGATACAGCCGGTATTCCCTACGGCGTGGCGATTTCCAATTATGTGGCGATGAGTGCGTCACATATCGAGTGCATGAAACCCATTCCGAGCACCCTAACGGGCGAGAAGCCGAACGGCGTGATTATTCCCGGCAAAGGAATTGGCCCAATGAGCATAACCGATGGCGATTCAAAAACCATCGTTGTTTGCGAAACGAAGGAGCAATACTATTCGTCCTGGTACGACGGCACGACGGGTTGGAATGTGGCTCTGTGGCCCGACGGCAAGACCCAAGCGTTGAAAAACGAGACGACGCAATTTTGGGAGTGCCGGGATACAACGAGTGCGTCGGGTGCGGCGATTGGCAAGGGGCCGGTCAAGGGAGCCCCGTCGCAACTCCATTACGCCCAAGCGAGAGCCAAAGACGCGCTGGCTGGTTTCCATGGAAGCTGGGAATGGGGTCCAAGTAGTGACCACAACAACGGCGATCTGGTCAATCATTTGTTTGGTGATGCCGCCACACGGACGCTAAACAGGGATATCAACCCCGACGTCTACATGTACCTTGTCACGCGGGCTGGTGGCGAAGCGGATACTCCCTCGTGGTGATCGTGATTCACACGACTTTTCCGTTTTTATAGCCCTTCAACGGCTGCGGCGGTCGAGGGCATTTTCGTATTTCGAAACCGTTTAACCGTTCGATATTCGGGTTGGGCAAACAAACGATGCCTTCCCTCGTTCGCCTAAACGACGAATGCAATTCCGTTCAGGGCAGCACCACGTCAATTGCCCGCGCCGCAACCCTCCAGACGATCAAACAGTTTTTTACCCGCCGTATTGTTCGAAGTACAATCCGATTGAACGCCGCTTCGTTTCGTTGGATCAGCGGCTGGCCCGCTGGAATTACTGTGCTGTCCCCCTATGATCGGGACAGTAATTGATGCTCCCGTTCTAAGCTGCGATTGTCATTTCGCCCTCTGGCAACGTATAATCAGGCGTTACTACTCGTCACCCCGCTCGTTCAAAAATTGGTGTCATGAACGCCACTTCGTCACCCACGACATTTCGTCTGATCGCGTGTTACTATCGGCCGTTGCTGATGGCGGTGGCGGCGAGCGTGTTGCTTGGCACGTTTTGGTTCGCCTCACGATACCCGCAGTTGCTCTCAAAGGCCGATCATGTTGGGCAGGATTTGCCGACGATGGCTTACGGAAGCGAAGTGATTCACGTCGCGGTGGATGCTCCGATTTGGCAGCGAATTTTATACGGTGCCGTCAATTGGCTCGATGGCATGAAAATCGGCATGACGTTCGGCGTGATGTTCGGTGCCTTGCTGCATACTTACTTGCGGTACTACCCGATTAAAATCGGCAACAATCTGTACCTGAATTCGCTGAAAGGGGCTTTGGTCGGAATCCCGATGGGCGTCTGTGCGAATTGCGCCGTACCCACCGCGTGCGGTGTGACGAGAGGTCACGGGCGGGTCGAAGTCGCGCTCGGCTTTCTATTCAGTTCACCCAACTTCAATCCGGTCGTCATGTTCATGACGTTCGCCGCCCTCCCACTCGCGATGGGGTTGGTCAAGTACGCTGTGCTATTAACGACGATTCTGTTCATCGTGCCGTTTCTTATTTCCTGGTTGGAACGTAAGGAACCGCTTAAGCCGTTTGCAATCGGTGCCGAGGGTGAATCGTGCGTAATCACACCCTATTCCGACGGTGAGTGTACCGATACGTTTCGCCAAGTATTTCACGAATTAACCCTGAATTTTGGCAAGAACATCTGGATGCTTGTCAAGCCGACGCTCACGATCATGTTGCTGGCCAGCGTGGCATCGTCGGCGATCTTGACGCTCGTTCCCTTGAACGACTTGCTGGCCCAGGTCACGCCGCTCCAACTGGCGATTGTCGCGTTCATTGCCGTGTTGATGCCGGTGCCGATCGCGCTGGACGTGATGTTCGCGGCAATGCTATTTCGCCACGGTGTGGCCGCGAATTATGTCATGCTGTTTGCGATGACTCTGGGAACGTACAGCATCATCCCCAGCATCTATTTATGGCGCGAGGTTTCCAAAAAGTTGGCCGTCTCGTTGTTCGTCTATTTTATGATTGTCGGCTGGCTCACCGGAATGGCGTTCAACTAACGCAACCTTGCATGAACCTCACTTATCTTGCCCTTCGTCGCCCGCTCTCGGTCATGGTCGCCCTGGTCGCGATCGCGATGACGAGTGTGTTCGCGTTGCGAAAGATGGAAGTGGACATCTTTCCAAGTTTGAATCTGCCCGTGATTTATGTTTGTCAGCCTTACGGCGGGATGGATCCGGCCCAGATGGAAGGGCTGCTCACGAACTATTACGAGTATCACTTTCTGTACATCAGCGGAATTCACCACGTCGAAAGCCAAAATGTGCAGTCGCTCGCCTTGATGAAACTCTACTTTCATCCAGGCACGAACATGGCTCAGGCAATGGCTGAGACGATCAATTATGTAAATCGCTCACGGGCATTCATGCCGCCGGGAACCGTCTCGCCGTTTGTCACACGATTTGACACCGGCAGTGTGCCCGTTGGTTATCTGGTCATGTCGAGTGAGACACGCAGCCTGGGCGAGATTCAAGACTTAGCCTTGTTTCGCGTGCGGCCGAAGTTTTCGAGTCTGCCCGGCGTTTCTGCTCCGCCCCCTTTCGGCGGCAGTGCGCGTACGATTGTGATCAACGTCGATCCCGACAAACTGCGGTCGTATCGACTTTCGCCGGACGATGTGATCGCCGCGCTCACCGCTGGCAATACGGTCAGTCCCTCCGGCAATGTTCACTTTGACGACAAGTATCCCATTGTCCGTACGAATTCCATCGCCGCCAAGGTCGAAGACTTTGGGGCAATTCCACTCAAGCCGGGTGTCAACTTGGCCCTCCGAGATATTGCCTCCATCAAAGATGATTTCGACTTGACCACCGGTTACGCAATGATGAACAGCCGCCGGGCGGTTTATATTTTGGTGACGAAACGGGCCGAGGCGTCAACCCTGAGCGTTGTCGAAAACGTCAAGGCCGCGATCCCGTCGATGCAGGCGATGTTGCCCGAGGATATTCATGTTAGTTTTCAATTTGATCAGTCCCCCTTCGTCACGCGGGCGATGCAAAATCTCGCCACGGAGGGACTTCTCGGTGCCGTTCTGACGGGCTTGATGGTACTGTTGTTCCTTCGCGATTGGCGAAGTGCGCTGGTCGTGGTTCTCAATATCCCGTTGGCACTGATGTGTGCCATCGTCGGTTTGTGGATCACCGGCAACACGATCAATTTAATGACGTTGAGCGGTTTGGCCCTGGCGATTGGCATCTTGGTCGATGAGGCGACGGTCGAAGTCGAAAACATTCACACACAGCGATTGCGATTTGCCTCGCCCGCCGTCGCCGTGCGCGAGGGTGCGTTGGTCACGGCGGGGCCGCGATTCTTGGCGATGCTGTGCGTGCTGGCAGTGTTTCTGCCGTCGCTCTTTATGGAAGGGGCCGCGCGGTCGATGTTCGTCCCCTTGTCACTGGCGGTCGGCTTCGCCATGTTATCGTCGTACTTCCTGTCGAGTACGTTCGTCCCGGTCGTCTCGCTGTGGATCATGAGAAAACATGATTCGCACACAGACACTTCCCACGACGGAAGTTCAAAACGCCCTTCGCTCTTTGATCGTTTCCGTAACGGTTATACGGGCTTACTGCGTGGAATGATTCGCTTCCGCTGGCCAGTCGTTGCTGTGTATCTCGGCGTGAGTGCCGCCGTCGTGTGGTTCATCTATGGCCGGTTGGGTCGCGAGATATTTCCCGTCGTGGATACGGGCGATTTCCGTGTTCGCTTGCGGGCACCCGACGGAACGCACATCGACCGGACCGAGCAGTACGCCCTCGAAGTTCTGAAGATGATTGAGAACAAGGCGGGTGCGAAGAATATCGACGTGACGCTCGGATATGTCGGAACCATTCCGACGAGCTATCCAATCAATGCCGTTTATCAATGGTCGCGCGGTCCGGAAGAAGCCCTCTTACGTGTGTCACTCAAACCGAACACGGGTCTTCGCGTCGAGGATTTGAAGCGCGACCTGCGGGCAGAATTGAAAACGTCGCGACCTGAACTCCGTGTTTCCTTTGAGCCATCTGACATTGTCAACGAAGTCATGAGCTTCGGCTCGCCGACGCCGGTCGAGATTTCCGTCAACAGCCCCAAGATGGCCGACAATCAGGCCCATGCCGACAAAATTTACGAACAACTGTCCGCGATTCCCTCACTGGTCGATTTGCAATTCGTCCAATCGCAAAAGTATCCGACGATCGACGTGAAACTCGACCGCGAAAAAGCGGGGCTGAGTCACGTCTCGGCGGCGGATGTGGCCCGCTCGACCTTGGCAGCAACTTCCTCTTCTCGATTTGTGATTCCAAACTATTGGCCCGACCCGGCCAACGGTGTGGGCTATCAGGTGCAAATTCAAATCCCGCAGGCGAAGATCAATTCCACCGCCGACTTAGAATCGCTCCTTGTCAAAGGTACCAACGACAAATCGCTCTTGCTCCGCGATGTGGCCAGTGTCACACCCGGCACGATGCCGGGCGAATTCGACCGCTACAACATGCGGCGACAAGTTAGCATGACAGCAAATATCGTCGGTGCCGACCTGGGAACCGTTTCCGAGCAAGTGTACGCCGCTTTGAAGCGGGCAGGCGAACCGCCGACGGCTGTGAACGTCGATGTTCGTGGTCAGATTCCGCCACTGCAACAAATGCTGACCGGACTCTCGACCGGCTTGGGTTTTTCCGTAATCGTTATTTTCTTGCTCCTGTCGGCAAATTTTCAATCGCTCCGTCTGTCGCTCATCACGGTCTCGACCGCGCCCGCCGTGATTGCAGGCGTGCTAATCGCGCTCTGGATCACGAATACAACGCTCAACATTCAATCATTTATCGGCGCGATCATGGCGATGGGTGTCGCAATGGCCAATGGAATTTTGCTTGTCACCTTTGCAGAGAAGAGCCGTCTGTCGGGCGACTCGGCTCGGGACGCTGCACTCCACGGCGCGGCAGGACGCCTGCGGCCGATTATCATGACGAGCCTTGCCATGCTTGCGGGCATGATTCCACTTGCCATCGGACATGGCGAAGGGGGCGAGCAGGTCGCACCGCTCGGTCGTGCCGTCATTGGCGGATTGGTCGCCGCGACGTTTGCAACGCTCCTCTTTTTGCCGTCGATCTTCGCCCTGGTGCAAAGCTCCACCGGGCGTCGTTCCGCATCGCTTGATCCCGACGATCCTCTCAGCCGATATTTTGTCGATCCCAAAACTAACCCATGAACAACAAAAACATAACAACTTCACTCTTTGCGAGCTTTGCGCCTTTGCGTGAGACTTTGTTCTCTCGCCGCAGAGAAGGCATGGACATGCAAACTACCCAACATACAATCCAACAAACAATTACGACTGTCTCTCTCATACTTTCGTTGCTCGTTCTCTCCGGCTGCGGAGCAAAGCCGGGCGACATACTGCCCACGACACCCAACAAAACCGCCACCCCGACGAACCCAGCCACGACACCACCCGCCGCATCGAAAGTCACCGTCGTCACTCCGCAACGCAAAACGCTCAGCCGTAAGACCGAGCAACCGGGCCGCGTTGAGCCTTTTGAAGAAACCGACGTCGTTTCCAAAATCTCTGGTTTCATCGAGAAAATTCACGTCGAGATGGGCGACCGCGTGACAGGTCCAGAATACGACGCCGAAGGCAAACTAACGAAAGATGGCCAACTCCTGGCCGAGTTGACGGTGCCGGAAATGGTTGAGGAACGTCATCAAAAAGAATCACTCATCAAGCAAGCCGACGCCGAGGTCGAACAATCGCAAGCCGCTGTCAAAGTTGCTCAGGCGATGATCGACTCGGCCAAATCGCTCGAAAAAGAAGCGCAGGCCGGAATCAAACGGGCGGAATCGACCTATGACCGGTGGCAATCCGAACTAAGTCGCATGACCGCTTTGGCGGCTCAGTCCGCCGTGACCACCAAGGTCGTCGATGAAACCCGCAGCCAAGCCAAAGCGGCCGACGCCACCCGCGACGAGGCCAAAGCCAAACTCGATTCCGTCCAGGCAGGCGTGCGGGAGAGCAACGCCAAGCTCGAAAAAGCCAAAGCCGATCAAACCGCGATGCAATCCAAAGTCAAAGTCGCGCAGGCCGATTTGCAACGAGTCGAGGCGATGCTGAGTTATTCCAAGATTCGCGCCCCGTTTGACGGCGTCGTAAGTGCTCGCCATGTTCACCGGGGCCATCTCGTGCAATCGGCCGTCGGCACAGCGGGCAAGCCCCTGTTCACCGTCACCCGCATCGACAAGGTCCGCATTTTTGTCGATGTCCCAGAGAACGACGCCCAGGTTGCCGAGCAAAATCATACGGTTGAAATTCGCATTCCCGCCGCTAGAAACAAAATCATCACGGCCGACAAACTGGCCCAAACGGCCTGGTCGCTCGATCCGACAAATCGCACGCTGAAGGTCGAGATTGACGTGGCCAATGAATCGGGCGAACTGCGGCCCGGCATGTATGTCACGGCCTCGCTCACTTTGGCGGTTCGCAAAGATGTCTTAGCAATTCCCACCACCGCGATCATGACCGACAATGGCAAAAATTTCTGTTATAGCATTGAGTCCGGAAAAGTCGCCCGCCGAGAAATCGCCGTTGGCCTGCGGGTCGGCGGGGAAGCGGAAATTGTCTCTGGCCTGTCCGGCGAAGAGAGAATTGTGAGCGTGACCCCGGCCATTCTAACTGTCGGCCAAGCGGTCGAAGTCACGCCCACCACGCC
This sequence comes from Planctomycetaceae bacterium, assembly GCA_043738845.1. GTDB lineage: Bacteria > Planctomycetota > Planctomycetia > Pirellulales > DASRSE01 > DASRSE01. Next base: position 4,601 of record JAYUFG010000369.1, on the reverse strand, counting down.
GCCAAAACCGTAACCTACGGGAATTTTCTGGAAAATCTTGCGGGTTAGGTAATTCGCCCGACTTCTTTCTCGTTACATTCGATAGGGTCGAGATTCGGCACGTCTTGCCCACTCGCTATCACTCAACGCTCGAGAGTTTTCGTAACTCTCGGTGCAATCGCTTCCCGATGACATTCTAGGACTAAACGGATGATCGCACCAAGGACGGTTGCAATGTCGTCTTAAGTTGATCTTCGGCGAGACTTTCAGGGAGCATTGGATGCAGTATGGGCGGCGAATTATCACCGGTTTTGGGCTTGGCCTCTCATTGGTGTGCGGATGCGCATCGCCGCGCCACGAGCCTACGACCCAACCGCCGATTCACGAAAATCCGACCGCCCCACCGCACGCCCGATTAGAACCGCTGCCAGCAGTGGTGCCGGCACAATTTGTGGAAGCGTCGGATGTGAAGTCTGACAACAATCATTATCCGCTCGATCTGGCGACGGCTCTGCAACTGGCCGGGTCGCAAAATCCACTCGTGTCCCTCGCGCAAGAACAAATTCGCCACGCAGAAGCTCTCGAAGAAAATGCAGACGCCCTGTGGCTGCCCTCCATCCGGGGCGGTGTCGGCTGGAATCGTCACGAGGGAACTCTGCAAGATACGTCCGGAAATGTTATCAGTTCGAGCCGCAATTCGCTCTACACCGGACTCGGTGCAGGCGCGGTCGGTGCCGGATCGCCCGTCGTTCCCGGCGTGCAAGCCAATTTCCATCTGGCCGACGCGCTCTATCGCCCGCTCGCCGCAAGACAGGCGAGAACGGCGCGGGAACATGCCGCCGCTGCCGTCTTAAACGATACGCTGTTGCAGGTTTGCCAAGGGTATCTGGAACTGTTGCGGGCGGAACAAGACGCCGTTATTGCCGCCGAGACTTTTGAGAACGCGCGTAAGCTGGCTGAACTGACCGCCCAATATGCAATCGCTGGACAAGGTCTTAAGTCCGACGCCGAACGGATGCAGGTCGAACTCTCGCTCCGCCACAACGATCTACAAAAATCCGAAGAAGCGGTCGCCGTCGCTTCCGCCCGCTTGAACGAATCACTCAGCCTCGAGCCCGGCGTGCAATTGCAATGTTTGGAAACGGTCGTAACGCCCTGGAAACTTGTTTCGACGGAAGTTCCACTAACGAGCCTCATCGAGCAAGGTCTCTGCAATCGGCCAGAGTTGGCAGAACGTCGCGCACTCGTGTACGAAGCTCAACAGAATCTTCGCCGCGAAGAAATGAGTCCTCGTCTGCCGCACCTTGCGGTCGGGGCGAGCTACGGCGGCTTTGGTGGCGGCAAAAGTAGTAGCGTCGATAACTTCAATGACCGCGTCGATCTCGATGCGGTTGCCTATTGGGAGCTTCGCAATCTCGGCTTTGGCGATCAGGCTGCGCGGCGGGCCGCCCAGGCAGAGGTCGGCATGGCCTCGCTGCGACAATCGGCCACCTCCGACCGCGTCGTCCGCGAAATTGCCGAAGCATTCGCCCAGGTGCAAGCCCGTCGTCGGCAAATCGAAACCGCGCGACAAGCGATTCTCTCGGCCCAGGATTCCTATCAGCACAACGTCGTGCGGATCAAAAACGTACAGGGTCTGCCGATTGAAGTTTTGCAGTCGATACAGGCGTTGTCCGCTGCCCGCCGCGAATATCTTCGCAGCGTGATCGACTTTAACACGGCCCAATTCGCTCTACTTCGGGCGGTTGGCTGGCGATTGTACCAAGTTGATCTCAGCACGACCGCCAATCCGTAACTTCTGAAACTTGACAGTTATTCGTTGGCAAAGAACCTACGCCAGCATCTTGTGGAAAACTTCGCCATCGACGCCCGTCAGGCGGAAGTTCAATCCCTGAAAGCGAACATTCAGTTTGGTGTGATCGAAGCCGAGCAGATGCAGAATGGTTGCGTGCAAATCGTGAACGTGAACTTTATCCTCGACCACATTGAAGCCGAAATCGTCGGAGGCACCAATCGTGACGCCCGGCTTCACGCCGCCGCCTGCGAACCACATGGAGAACGCATTCGGATGATGATCGCGACCGTCGTTGCCTCCTTGCACCATCGGCGTGCGGCCAAACTCGCCCCCCCAAATCACGAGTGTGTCGTCGAGCAACCCACGCTGCTTGAGGTCTTTGACCAAGGCGGCACTCGCCTTGTCGGTTTGGCCACATTGTTCTTTCAACCCGCCGACCAATCCGCCGTGATGGTCCCACGCTTCGTGAAACACCTCGACAAAGCGAACGCCACTCTCGATCAACCGGCGAGCGAGCAAACAGGCGTTCGCATAGGACTGTTTGCCCGGCTCGGCACCGTACATTTCCAACACTTCCTTCGGTTCGCGATTCAAGTCCATGATCTCGGGCGCGACCTTTTGCATACGCTGGGCGAGTTCAAACGAATTGATCCGCGTTGCAATTTCGGGATCACCCATCGTACCCAGTCGTTCCTCATTCAAAGTACGAAGTGCGGTGATCGTGTCGCGTTGAAGTTCATGATCAATGCCCGCCGAGTTCGAGAGGAACAGAACAGGATCGCCCACCGAGCGAAACGGCACTCCCTGAAAATCGGTCGGCAAGAACCCGCAGCCATAATTACTGTTGCCGCCGCTGGTTCCCTTTTTACCTGTTGAAAAAACAATGAACCCGGGTAGGTCTTGATTTTCAGTCCCCAATCCATAGGTCGCCCAGGAACCCATGCTCGGCCGACCGAACTGTTGTGACCCCGTGTTCATTAAAATTTGGGCAGGTGCGTGATTGAAGGCGTCCGTCACGACCGACTTCAGAATGCAAATGTCGTCGGCAATGCCCGCGATGTTCGGCAACAGTTCCGATAGCTCGGCACCGCTCTGACCATGCTTGGCGAACTTGAATTTCGGTCCCAGCAAGGCACTGTTCGGCGAGATGAACGCCGCGCGATAGCCTTTTAACAACTCGGCGGGAGGTAATTTTCCGTCCCACTTGGCCAGTTCAGGCTTGTTGTCGAAAAGCTCCAGGTGGCTCGGCGCGCCCGCTTGAAACAGATAGATCACCCGCTTCGCCTTCGGTTTGAAATGCGGTTCTTTCGGAGCGAGCGGGCTGGTTGGCGCGTTATTACGATCGCCCTCCGCACCGAAGACACCCGTTTGATTCAAGAGCGAACCCAGCGCGATGGAGCCAAGCCCGATGCCGCACTCTTGAAAGAACCACCGCCGCGTTAAATAACGGCGAGCTTCCGCATCACATTCTCGGCGAAAACTTTCGGGCGTCATGGTGTATGCTCCTTCTATTCCTTGGTAATCGTTTCATCCAGGTTAAGCAACACGCGGGCGACGACCGTGTAACCGGCCCAATCGGCTGCGGTGCAATTCTTCGGCAGATCGTCGGGACGTTCCTTATCCTGACCGGTGGCAACTTGCCAAGCGTTCATTTTTCCATCGGCAATTCGCGACCGCTGTTTCTCTAACAACTTTTGCAACGACTCGAATTCAGAGGCAGATGGTTGACGACTGACCGCCGAACGAAAGGCAATTGTTATTCTGGCGGAATCATCGGCCGCATTCGCTGTAAGAATCTTTTTTGCAAACGCTCGAGCGGCCTCCAGCGAGACCGTTTCGTTCAGTCCCATCAACGCTTGCAACGGAGTATTGGCTCGACTCCGTCGAACGCAGGCCACATTCGCGTCGGGCGTGTCAAAGGTTTGCAGGAATGGATACGGTGTGGTCCGGCGTCGCCAAGTGTAAACGGCCCGCCGATAGCGATCATCCCCCGTCTCTTCTTTCCAGGGAAAAGGGGCATAACTGGCGGGTGCCTCAAACAAAAACGCCGGAGCGGGCGGCATCACCGCTCGACCACCCATTTTCGGATTGAGCAACCCGCTCACGGAAAGTTGAATGTCGCGGACAATTTCCCCTTCTACCCGAAATCGCGGTCCCCGCGCTAAGAGTCGATTGTAAGGATCGGTTTGGTGCGCCTGTGGCGTGATTGCGCTCGCTTGTTGATATGTCCGCGAACTTACGATCAAACGCTGCAAATGCTTCACGCTCCAGTTGTGTTCCATGAACTCAACGGCCAGCCAATCGAGCAACTCGGGATGGCTGGGTGCGTCGCATTGTGTTCCCAGGTCTTCGCTCGAACTGACCAACCCGGTGCCAAAATACGATTGCCACACCCGATTCACAAACACCCGAGCGGTCGTCGGCGAACGACGATCCACGATCCAGCGAGCCAGCGTCAAGCGATCCGTCCCCGCATTTTCCGGCAAGGGATGCAACATACTCGGCACTCCGGGCGTCACAAGTTTTCCCGGCTTGAGCCAATCGCCCCGCTTCAACAACGACGTGGACCGCATTTCGTCCCGCTGTGAAAGGGTCATTTGCGTCGTCCCCTCCGGATGTTGCTTCCATAGTTCCTCGATCTTGGCGTTGGCTTCTTTCCACTCCGGTCGCGTCGTCCGCCAGTAACCAAAAATCGTCGCGACCTGTGCGGGCGAACGCTGCTCGGCGGGAACATCGAGAGCGGCCCGTACTAATTTGGGTGTCGGATCAACGACCGGGTTGGCCGATGTTGTTGTGGAAATACGAAATCGGCCCAATTGATTGGCCT
>JAYUFG010000368.1:0-11731 GCA_043738845.1 Planctomycetaceae bacterium | reverse complement strand
GTCCACAAACGTGAAATGCGGGCGCAACTCCTCGACGACATGGACCTCGAACGTCAACGAGGGATCACGATCAAAGCCCGGGCCGTCGCGATGAAGTACATGTATCAGGGCGAAGAGTACGAACTGAACTTGATCGACACGCCGGGTCACGTCGATTTTCATTATGAAGTCTCACGGAGCCTCGCCTGTTGCGAAGGAGCGTTGCTGCTGGTCGATGCGTTTCAAGGGGTCGAGGCCCAAACGGTCGCGAATGCGTTCGCCGCCCTGGAGCATGACATCACCATCGTTCCCTTGTTGAACAAGGTGGACCTGAAACACGCGCGACCCGACGAAGTCAAACTCGAAATGCAGCAGGTTCTCGGTATCAATCCCGACGAGGTGATTCATTGCAGCGGCAAGACCGGCGTCGGCGTCGATAAAGTTCTGGAAGCCATTGTGGAACGGATGCCGCCGCCGACCGGCGACCCCAACGGCCCGTTGCAGGCAATGGTCTTTGACTCGCACTATGACGATTATCGTGGCGCGATTACGTACATTCGGCTCATGTCGGGCAGGGTTCGCAAAGGTCAAAAAATCCGCTTCTTGAAAACGAGTGCGACTTACGAAGTCCTCGAATGTGGTCAGTTCATTCCGGAACGTCGTGCCTGTGATGTTTTACAGGCGGGTCAAGTCGGTTACTTGATCTGCAACATCAAGATGATTCAAGACGTCCACATCGGCGACACCGTTTCCACGCCGGGTGAAGATGCGGCTGAACCGCTTGAAGGTTATCGCCCGCCGCAACGCATGGTCTACTGCGGACTTTATCCGTCGGATGGGCAAAACTTTGAAGAGCTGCGAGACGCCCTCACAAAGCTTAGCATCAACGACCCGAGCTTTGAATTCATACCGGAGACGAGCGATGCACTGGGCTTTGGTTTTCGGTGCGGCTTTCTCGGCTTGCTCCACATGGAGATCATTCAACAGCGGCTCGAACAAGAATCAAATCTCGATCTGGTACAAACTGCGCCAAACGTCACGTATGAATTGCAACTCGAAACGGGCGAAGTTCTGCAAATTCATAATCCGCAGGACGTGCCTGAACCAAACATGATTACCGAATTTCGGCAGCCGATTGTGCGCGTGAATTTTGTGCTGCCGACGGAATTCATCGGTGGCGTGATGCAGCTTTGCTCCGACCGCCGCGGTGTTTATGTGCGGACCGAATATCTGTCCCCCACTCGCGCGATGCTCACATTCGACCTGCCGCTGGCTGACGTGATTTACGACATGCACGACCGGTTGAAAAGTGTCACTCGTGGTTACGGCACGATGGACTATGAACTGTTGGGCTACTTCACCGCCGACTTGGTCCGGATGGACATCTTGGTGGGTGGCAAAAAGGTCGATGCACTCTCCATCATTTGCGACAAGCGAGATGCCGAACGTCGCGGCCGGGCCATCGTCAAAAAACTCCGCGTCGAAATCGATCGCCACATGTTCGAAATCGCGATCCAAGCCGCCATCGGCAGCCGCGTGATCGCTCGCGAAACAATCTCCGCCATGCGTAAAAATGTCACCGCCAAATGTTACGGTGGCGACATCACTCGCAAACGCAAATTGTGGGCCAAGCAAAAAGAAGGCAAGAAGCGGATGAAGTCGATTGGCAGCGTCGATATTCCTCAAAAGGCTTTCTTAGCGGTGCTGGAGACAGGCACGGACAAGTAGGGCGGAAAATGCTCCTCGGTTAGCCGCGCTAGCGAAGCGATATTCCGAACATACTCATTTTGATTAGAATTCTCTCACCCGGAAGCCTTATGCTTCGTTTCCGGCAATTTTTTGAACGTTGCATCCTGCTGCTGGTTACAGCCGCAGTTGCCGAAAACTATTTCGTCTTGGGAATGTTGCGCCCTTTGCGGGTCGATAGCGGCTCAATGGCCGAAACGGTCAAGGGGCCGCACTATCGCGTGAAGTGTAACAATTGCGGCTACGAGTTTGCTTGCGACGCCACGCTGCCGCCGACGAGCGGTTTTGCAACGTGCCCCCTCTGCGGCAATTCACAAAACAAGCTCGACGACAAAATCTATCCCGGCGAGCGGCTGTTCGTGGATCGGACCGCGTTCTGGTGGCGAACTCCCCGTCGCTGGGAGCCGATTGTCTTTCGCGAGCGAGAGTCGGGCCAATTGACGATCAAGCGTATTGTCGGCCTGCCCGGCGAATCGGTCGCGATCCGCGACGGCGAGATTTTTATCAACGGCGAACGAGCGACGAAACCGACTGCGGTCCGCGATGCGATGCGGATATTGGTGTACGACTCACAATACAAAATGCCACTCCCTCTCCCCTTGGGAGAGAGCCGGGGTGAGGGGCCTGCGACGACGCACGTTTCCGACACCCAAGACAAAAGCAACGAGCCATCAATCCGATCCGTCCTCACGCCGCCCGATCGCATTCTCGACAACCTCGGTTACAACCAAACCGAATCGCGACGGCTGAATGAAGTCCATCAAGTCTGGCAAACCGAACACAACGACCGCACGCAAATACTTCGCGACGTCTATTACACCGACGTTCCACTAGCGGGCACGGGCCTTCCACCCGACCGATATGATCTTGGAGACGATGCGTATTTCGTTCTTGGCGACAACAGCCCCCTCAGTCTCGACAGCCGTCATTGGCAACATCCTGGCCTACCTTACTCGGCAATCATCGGCAAACCGCTGGGGATCAAATAGCATCGGACCGAACCAAACGTGACGTCGCACGAATCGGTTCTAATGTAGACCGTACGAAATCATTGTCCTGGCGTTGGCGTTGCGGATTATCTATTCGCCATCTTTGGCAATTCTTCAACCGTGGCATCGCGACGACAGTCAACTTGCCACCAGACCACCACTACCCTCCTCCTACTTTCCACCCACCTCGATCAACTCATTGATTCCCACATCAATATACTGTCCACCTGTCGTCTGATGAACATGCACGGCGAGTGAGTTCTTGCCTGCCTTCAACGCGGCCCGCGCTTCCTTGCTGAATGGCACAGAACCATACCCGGTCGAGTAGCCCGGCAGAGTCCCGACTTTCGCACCGTTGAGATAAATGTCGGCGTCCTCGTCGTGGTGAACAACCCATTGTGGGTCTTTCAGGTCGGCCGTTTTCAACTCGAAGTCGCGACGAATCCAAATATCGTCCGACTTCCATTCGGTGCGAACAACCGTGTTCGGCGTGATCTTCGTCCCGAAGCCGCCCGGCGCGGCGGTCCATTTCGAATCGTCAAAATCGGCCTTGGTCCAATCGTCGCCCGGCTTTTGAGTCGTCATTTTCCACGTCTGCGGCGTTTCTTGTGACGTCGCCATGACGACACTGAGTTTTGGCGGCGGGAGATAAAGCTTTTTGTGAAGCCCGGCAACACTGTCGGGAATTTTCTGAATCGCCCGGTCGTAGGTCATCATCCCGTTGACTTCAATCTCGACATCGGTCGTCTGCGTATAAACGGCGGCGCACAGCCCCTCACCGATCAGAACACGCAATTGAACGATCATCTCCGAATAGGCCGCCGTAAGTTCTTCTTGATTCTTATAGCTGCGATAACCCCAGTTCCCCTTGCTGAGCCACGTATGACCATCCAGGGGCAAGCCCAACCCGCCGAACTCACCGAGGACGACCGCCCGTTTGTCTTCGACCTTGGGCATTCCTGGACCCGGATAGTTGTGCATGTCGTTGACATCTCCGACGCCGCGATCATTCCAACCGCTGGCGTTGTTGACCAGCCGCGTCGGGTCGTACTTTTTCGTCATCTCCACAATGCGGGCCGTGTCGAATTGTCCCCAACCTTCGTTGAAGGGCACCCACATCACAATGCACGGATGATTGCGACAGGCGTCCATGATCGCTTTCCATTCACGTTCGTAAATCTCGATGGACTCTTTCGTTCGCTGAATGTCGGCATCTCTGGGACCGATGTTGCGGTCGCCACTGGGCATGTCCTGCCACACCAACATCCCCAACTGGACGCAGTGATAGTACCAACGGTCCGGCTCGACCTTCACATGTTTGCGAATCATATTGCAGCCGAGTTTTTTGAGAACCTCGACGTCGTACTTCAAAGCCGCATCACTTGGCGGCGTGTACAATCCGTCCGGCCACCAACCTTGATCAAGCGGGCCATATTGAAACAGCGGCTTATTATTGAGCATTAAACGGTTGATCCCCTTTTCGTCTTTGGCCAGCGAGATTTTCCGCATTGCAAAATAGCTGTCGACCGAATCTCCGTTTTCCAAGCGAACCGATATTTGGTGCAAAAAAGGAGAATCGGGCGACCACGGCTTCGGATTTTGCAAAATCATGGACAGCGGTTTGTCGGCGAGCATAGGTGCCGTTTTTTCTTCACCACCGTCAATACCCCGGAAAAGCGTCGCCCGTGTTTCCTCAGCCTTCGCTCCCGCGATTTGGACCGTCACGCTAATTTCGTTTTTGTCGAAATCAGGAGTGATTGTTAACGAAGTGATGTGAATTTTTGGAACCGTTTCCAACCAGACGGTTTGCCAAATCCCCGTCACGGCCGTATACCAAATCGAGTTCGGCTTCGCGACTTGCTTCCCACGCGGTTGGGTTCCCTTGTCAGTCGGATCCCACACACTCACGACGAGGTCTTGTTCCCCGCCGTCCTTCAAAGCGTCCGTAATGTCGAACGTGAACGGGTCGAAGCCCCCTTTGTGTTCGCCAACTTGCTTGCCGTTGACGTAAACAATCGCGTGCCAATCGACCGCACCAAAATGCAATAGCGTGTGATTACCGTCGCCATTTTTCTTGAGATCAATCGTCCGGTGATACCACAATCGGTTTGCATCGCCGACGTTCTTCATCACGCCGCTCAACGCCGACTCCACCGGAAACGGAACGAGAATCTTTCCGTCGAACTCTTTCGGTTGCGCGTCGTCCTTCGGGCGGATTGCATAATCCCACAGTCCGTCCAAATTAGTCCACTCTTTGCGAACCATCTGCGGGCGCGGATATTCACGATGCACATTCTCCGGCGTGACCTCCTTGCCCCACTTGGTCATCAGCGGTCCGTCCGCCGCTTTCCAATCGGCCGCCGTCGCGCTCGCACCCAGGAGCATCGTGAGAGACACCACTCCCCAAGCCAATAATCGACAAGTCGCACCAGAAGTTTTCATATACAAGTTCATACCAGGGTTCTCAAAGACAAAGTGCTAGGTACTGAAGAAATCCGAAGTTGTTTTCAAAATTAAACGCCCCAACTCAATCAGGCCAATCAAATCAATCGAACGCGATCGAAACAATCTCCGCGCTTCCGCGTGATACCTTCCTTGTTGACCAGTGTAACCACCCGGCGAGCGAAATATAATCATCCATCCGACTGGGCGAGATCGTCAAAAGGCACCCACGAGATTGTCCCGCCACGACCTTTCGCGAAAAAACGCCCAAAAACCTTCGTTTATGGTGAGAAAACGGCCGATTTCTCAACGATCCCGTTCCTTACACCGATTCCCACTTTCCTTTTTCCCCCAGATGGTATAATTTAGACATTGGCAGTTGCGAAAAACCTATCACCCCCTTCTTCCTCAACTGGAGAAAGAACGACCATGAGCGTGACCTTAACTGAACGGGCGGCCCTTGAGATCAAGCGGACCGTCGAAGAGCAAAAAATCCCTGGTGAAATGTTCATTCGCATCGGCGTCGCAGGCGGCGGATGCAGTGGATTTCAATACAGTCTCGGCTTCGACAGCCAGTTCGACAGCAAAGCCGACAGCAAGTACGAATGCCACGGCGTGACCGTCGTCGTCGATAAAAAGTCGTCGCTGTATTTGGACGGCACGACCCTCGAATATCTCGACGGCCTCGACAAACGCGGCTTTCACTTTGAAAACCCGAACGCCGTTAAATCGTGCGGCTGCGGCAGCAGCTTTCAAGCGTAGGCGGACGGTGGCCTTCCTGCGTTAGACGCAAAAAACAAACCCCCCGCGTGTGATTGTGGAACACGATTACTCGCGGGGATTTTTTTTGCGCACCCGGCTGTAGCCTGCGGCGTGAAAGTCACCCTGTCAAACCGGCCATGACCGTGACGAGTTCTTTCACCGCATCGACGCTCTTTTTGAAGTCGGCTTGTTCTTGAGCCGTCAGTTTTAGTTCCACGATTTTCTCCACACCGTTGGAGCCTAGAATGACCGGAACACCGACGAAGTATCCACCGACACCATATTCTTTATCACAATACGCGGCACAGGGGATCAGCCGCTTTTTGTCCCGCACGATCGCCTCGACCATTTGCGAGGTCGCCGCCGCCGGGGCGTAATACGCGCTGCCCGTTTTCAACAAGGCGACAATTTCCGCGCCCCCTTTACGAGTCCGATCCACAATCTCATCAAGCCGCTTCTGTGAGATCAATTGCGTGACCGGAATTCCGCCAACACTGGTGCAACTTGGCATCGGCACCATCGTGTCGCCGTGACCACCCATCAACAGTGCCGAAATATCTTCGACACTCACGCCCAGTTCCATCGCCAAAAACGCGCGATAGCGGGCAGTGTCCAGAACGCCCGCCTGACCAATGACACGGTTTGACGGAAATCCGGTGACCTGTAGAACTCGCTGAACCATTGCATCAAGCGGATTACTGACGACAATGATCACGGCGTTGGGACTCGACTTTTTGATTTCGGCGGCAACACTGCCGACGATCTTCGCATTGGTCCCCAAGAGATCGTCGCGACTCATGCCCGGTTTGCGAGCGATCCCGGCCGTTATGACCACAACGTCACTGTCGGCGGTGTCGGCGTAATTGGTCGTGCCGACGATCTTGGAATCAAAGCCCATGATCGGCGAAGCCTGCATGAGATCGAGGGCTTTGCCCGCTGGCATTCCTTCGGTTTGTGGAATATCGAGCAACACAATGTCGCCCAATTCGGCCGCCGCACACCAGTGAGCGGTCGTCGCTCCCACGTTGCCCGCCCCGATGATGCTGATTTTTGCTCGACGCATGAGGATATTCCTTGTTTGAAGAACCAGTGACGATGGAGGTTTGTAATCTGGTCCGTGACTGGATTGGCGACGGATGGAAGAGTCCGAAGGTATTCCCCACCCGTACCTTTCGTCAAGTAGTTCCTTGCTAAAACCGGGTTGAGTCGCCCGGAGTTGCGGAATTTTCCACTCCTGCTCCCCAACTGTCCATTTCAAACGTCGAGAATTCTAGGACAAAGTTGGTAAGTCTTTTCTCCTACACTATCGCACTATCGCATTTGTTAATACGTTTGACTGTCCATTGCGCAGTGAGAGGATAAGGAAGCGTCTCTGCGAATTCAACGCTAGTATTCCGAAAAAAATGTTAAACCACGCACGCGATTCACGTAAAATAGGCCAGTTGGCGTAGAATAGGGGCTTCTGCTGAACTGGACGGAAATTGCCGGGCGGTTTATGATAAACAACGTAGCCCACCTGGATATTTCCCGCCCTGAACACGATCCGGACCAAAATTCCCGGTGAACCAAACGCAGTGTGAGTGTGCCGATTGGAAACCTCAATCCTGCGGCACAAAGTATTTAGCACTTGCTACGTAAAAAGGCGGACTCAAACCAGCACCCCGCGCCCGAGGAGGGCGAGTATGAATACCACGACGTTCTACGAAGGTCACCCGACGCTCACACAAGGGGGACACGTTTCCAACAAAGGTCCGCAAGAACTGGTCGAGCGATACGACAAATTGCTCAGCACGCCACGGATGAGTTGGACCGAGCATCATTGCCTGAATCGCGAACTCGGTCGCGGTGGCCAAGGGGTCGTGTTTCTCAGCGAGCGTCGTGGGGCTGACGGCTTCACGCTGCCTGTCGCGCTCAAGGTTTTTTCTCCGCAAAATTTTGACGACGCTCGCGCTTATGACGACGCGATGAGTCGGATCGCGAACGTCACCGCTCGCGTGGCGCAAATTCAGCAGGACAACCTGATCGATGTTCAAAACTTCGTGGATCGCAATCGAATCCGCATTATGGAGATGGAATGGATCGACGGTTACGATCTTAGCCGACTTCTCACGCGACAAAAATTCAAGGAAACTCGCGAATTGATGACGGCCAAGGAGTGGGGCCATCTGACAAATGTGATCGTGACCGAAGGTCCGCAACAACCTCGTCTCAAGGCGGGTGTGGCGGTCGCGGTGATTCGTGAATGTCTCGCGGCTCTCGCGGCGTTGCACCGCAACAACATTGTTCACGGCGACATAAAGCCGTCGAACATCATGGTCAAGCGAACTGGCAACGCCAAAATCGTCGATATTGGTTCGGCCGTCGCCCTCGACGACATGCCACCCAAGCGAACGATCACGCCGACCTACGCTGCGCCAGAAGTGTTGGAGTCGGGTGCCTGTACTCCTCGTTCCGATTTGGCAAGCTTGGGATATGTGTTGATTGAAATGTTGTCGGGTCGTCAGCCGTTCGCGGGCCTGACAAAGGTAAGCGAGCAGCTCGAAGCGAAACGCTTTTTAGCCCAACGCTTGCCGCAGATTCTTCCGCCCGACGTCGTGTGCAACGACTTGCTGATGAACTTCTGCCGGCTGCTGATTGCCCCTGACCCGACTCGTCGTTTTGCCACGGCCGAAGCGGCGAATCTCGACGAACGGGGGGCCTCTGCCATTCAACGACAATTGGTCATGGGTGATTTGGCCAGCGAGTATGACAACGACCTGCGGGTTTGGCTTGAGCGGCTGGCGTAACGTCGTCGTTTCGGATGCCCCGTAAGTTTGTTCGCGGACTTTATTGCCCATTTCCCGCGAACCGCCAAGGGTCGAAAATCGACCGGTCGTTTCGGTCATCGCACCCCTCAGATATTGAGTTTCGTCGCCAATTCGCGGAACCTCGTCCGATTACAGGGGTTGAATGGGTTGCAAGGACGCCTTAGTGGTCGGCAATGGCCGATCGCGCTCCTTGCACATCGCCCTTCAACGGAGGAACTCGAATATGAGGCGGATTTTCACATTTTTGTTACTCGGTGCAGCCGTGTGCGTCGTACGCCCGGCCTCTGCCGACACCGATTCCGGCGAAGCTCTCAAACGAGCCAATGCTGAAAACGAATCGTTACGAGCGCGATTACGCGCTCTCGAAGCCCGGCTATCAGGTAATCCTGGCCAAGCAGCACCGAATCCTGGCCAACCCGAACGGCGACCAGAGCCACGGTCGAGCAATGATGTTGGTGCGCGGAATCCCGGTCGGGAAACCGAACGTGCGCCAGGTCGTCCCGACGCAAATCTGAATCCAAACCCAAATCGCGATCAACGTGGTCCGCAAGGCGGAGGTGGTGGACGCGGTGGCGATGGTGGCGGTCGCGGTGGTCCAGGTGGTCAGGGCGCGAGTGCCCCGAACGCCAATGGGTATACCGGAAATACCACCATCAATGGTCCCACCGTCGCGGGCGGACCAGGTGCGGTTGCTGGCGGTGGCATGGGCGGTTTTGGAAACATGACTCCGGAACAAAAGCAACAACTGCGTGCCAAGCTTGAACTCACGCTAAAAAATCTGGGTGGCATGGGACCAGGTGGTCCACCGGCCGCAGCGGCTCCTGGACCTGGACCAAAAGGCCCCGCTTTCGGCGGTTCTGGATTTGGTGGTGGAGGATTTGGTTTCGGTAGTGGCGGATTTGGCGGCCTCGTTGCTGGTCGTCCTGGCCCTCAAGCGGCTGCGGGACCACAAGGCCCCGGCGGCCGTCAGAATGCTCAACAAGGTCGCGGCCCAGGTGGTCCTGGACAAGGTGGACCGGGAGCAGGCATGGGACCGTTCGGCTTCAATCGAGATCATGTGCAAGCCATGCGCGATCATGTTCGCAACGCGCCCCAAATGATCGGTCGTGGAATGAAAGCCTTTGCCGATCATGCTCGCCAAATGACCGGTCGCGATCATCGTGGACCGCAAGGTGGTCGTGGTGACGTCGGCAATCGTGGCCGCCGCGATCCACGTGCCAGTTATCAAAATGGTCGCGATCAACGTGGTCGCAATGAGGCCAAACATCATGGCAAGAACCACGGCCGAGACGACGGTCATCGTGGCCCGCAACGTGATCCACGTGCTGGTCGCGACAATCGCGGACAACACGGACCGCAAGCCGACCATCGTAACGACAACGCCGGACGACGTGGTCCTGACGCTGGGCGCGGTGGCCCACAAGCCGATCGTCGTGGCCCTCCAGGTGGCGGAGATCGTGGTGGACCGCCGATGATGCGTGGACCGAGCAATGGCCCAGGCCCGCAAGATGCCCGTCGTAGTGATGGGGCCGGTCGTGGTCCGATGGCACCGCAACAACGTGGCCCAGCCAATGCCGGACCACAAGGTCGCGGTAATGCTGGCGGGCGCGACGGTGGTCAACGACCGGGTGCCTCTGGTGGTACCAGCGTCGAAGATCGCCTCGAAAAAATTGTGCGTGAAATTGAAGAATTACGTCGCGAAATTCGCCAGCGTTAATCGCGGCGAAAAAATATCATCCGCAGCATCCAACGTACTTCATTTCGTAGATCGCTGTTCTAATAACCTTCGGCCCAAAAAGCTGAGGGTTATTTTTTTGCGCGTGGCGAAAGATGCTTGCGATCCCCTATCCCAAAACACCGCGATTCCGTCACTACGTCACCATTGTCTTCTTCTTTTTCTGACTCCCGTTTTTCTTCTCCGTGTCCTCCGTGACTTCGTGGTGAATATACCGATGTTCAATTCACCACAGACCAGCGGAATTCATTCGGCCTATACAACCAGACAAACTCGCCTCACGTGACGAGTGCGACGACCGGTTTTTGCACGACCTTATAGAGTGTCTTCGCTTTGACGAAGCCCAGTCGTTTGTAGAGCATTACGGCGCGATCGTTCTGCGCCGTCACTTCGAGATAAACTCGCTGTAAACCGACCCGACGAAATCCTTCCAATGCTCTGAACAGCAACGTCGTGCCCAAGCCCAGGTGGCGATGGTCGAACGTCACGCCCAGGTTCTGAATCGCGCCGAAACCCGTTCGATCCCGAATCCCTTGAACCGTGCCGCAGTATTCAATGACATGGCCGGTCTGGGAAACATTCGCGAGGAGCCAAGTCGCTTCAGACAGAAAGCCGGGCTTACGGCTGATCTCGGTCATCAATTTTAGGCAACCCGGAAATTCGCCGAGACAAGGAAAAACTTCGGCGTCGATTTCTTTCTGAAAGCATTGATACTTGACGTCGGCGTGCGCCTCGATCAGGTCATCGCGCCAGGGTATCAAACGATAGCCCAGTGGCAACGCTCGATCAAAATCCCGACCGAGGAGTGGAATCTCCATCCGAAAACGTTTGTAGTACGTCAGCGACATTCGCCAGCCTGCGTCCACTTTTCCGAGGATCGAGAATATGGTTCTTAAAATCGGCCCCCCGAACATCCGGCGGGTGAGAACCAAAGCGGTCTGGTTAAATCTACCCCTGAGTATGGAGTAGGTCAACGAATTTTACGCCACTTTGGTCATCGAAAACCGTCACAGTTGGGAAAGTTTCGCCCTCAAATATCAAGCTGTCCCGACAGGGTAGAAAATACGGCCGAAAAATAACCCTTCTGCAAATAATTGGGATAGCTTGCCGATTCCTATGTCTTTTATTCCTGAAATGCTCTGAATTTCGGGCATTTCATACTCGATCTGCCATCAATGTTAATGGCTCGCCCTGTTTTTTGAATGCTCAAAAACATTTTTTTGTCTATTGAAATATAGTTCTCGATAGGACATAATTCGTGCGTTGCCTGA
>JAYUFG010000367.1:0-11734 GCA_043738845.1 Planctomycetaceae bacterium | reverse complement strand
AAGCCCTCGCCCCTGCCGTGGGATGGGGCGAAGCCTCCGCAAACCGAGGCTGGACCGGCCGCTATCATTATCCTGGTCATTTTTTGTGTGACCGCACTCGGTGCCACTATCGCTGTATTAGCTTGGGCAATTAAAAAGCGATCTATAATGGAACGGCAATTCGCGGATGAGGTGGTGAAGAAGACAAACACTTCCGTTGCCGAAGCCGAGAAACCCCTCTGGAACTCGTACCGCTGGGCCGCACGAACTTGGATTGCGTTCGGTGTCCTGAAAATCGCGACGACCGTGCTACCGATGCCCTCAATGTCCAAAAAACCTCCGGAAAACTGGGCGGTGATAGACTACGTCGCGACGGCATGGGATGTTGCTTCGGCTGTTGGTTTGATCGGCTTGGGGATTGGCATGTGGCGTCGATCCCATCGGGCACTCGTCGGGGGCACTGTTCTAACAATTGTCAATGCGTTGCTGGTGCTGCTCGTTACGATGGTTTTGCTTGCGGAACGAGCACCACATCTCGGGATGCTGATCGCCTTTGTGCAGTCGATACCTATTATTCCGGCACTTCTCTGCTGGCAGCGGTACCTCTTGGTCGCGGCTGCCAAAAAGGCACAGAAATCAGCCCCCGAAATGCCGTAGAGTCATTCCGACCGTCTTCAGTTGCGTTCGTCGGAGACAAATCAACGAAAGAACCGATGACTAGATAGACTTACCAATTCACCGATGGCGTAATAACGAATCAAACGAGAGGTAATGTCGGATGTCAATCAATCAACCCGCGGCGCAAGCCAAACAGTTTGAGGTGTTATTCGATAAGGTGGGTGCGTTGAACCAACGGGCACAAGCAGCCTCTTGGCATGGTCAATTGACCATCTCGCGTGACCGCTTGGTTCTTGAGGGGACGGGCAGAGCCGGTGCTGTTAATTTCCTGGGGACGGGACTCTTGGCCTCAATGCACAGTCGGCTGAAGCGCCTTGGCGAGTTCGATCCGGCTACGATGGCGGCTCGACACGATCCCAAATTACATCGATTGACATTACAAGATACGGAAGGCAGGTATTGGGCGATCCTTACCAATACGGCTGTCCTGCGATCCGGAGATCCCAAGCAATGCGCGGCGATTGCGTCGGCGATTCGGGCTGTCTGTCCCCAACTGGAAACCGGGGACATTCGTGCGATGCCCACCTCGCTCAAGTGGGCCTTGGGAATTATTGGCGGGATCGCCGCCGTACTGGGATTGGGGATGATGGTCTTGATGGCTTTCGGCAGGCGAGGGTAATTCTTGTTCCTCGTCAACGTGGCTCACGAACCAGATACTTATTTTCAAACTTTTTCATTCACAGACCAATAGACCGGGAACCCACTCGTGCCCAATCCCACTCACAGCGAATTTGAAAAGCGGTTCGATCAACATTTAGCGCGACACTATAGCATCTACGCAACCATCGTCGCGTTGATTTGGATCGGCTACGGCGGCATCAACGGCGTGACGAGCTTGAGGGAGGTTTCCGCCAATGGATTGGGCCGGTTCGCCACAAACTTCGGTCTGAGCCGATTGCCCGGTTATAATTCAATTACGAGCGAAGACATTGGTCTGTTCGTGGCGATTCTTGGTGGCTCAGGCTTGCTTATTGTCGGTGGAGTATTAGTGCCCTTTCAGATTCGATTCGCGATTTACCTCGGCTTAACAGGTGCCGTGGTGCTGGCGTTCTTGACGTTGATGACATTATTGAAGGCACCCGATGTCGGAGTCGTGGTTTTGGGATTTCTGTTTCCGACATTTATCCTCGTCTCAGGGGCGGTACTACACGTTGCGCTCCGAGAGCGCAATGCTCAATCCACTCCGCCAGAAGAATCCTGACTTGATTCCGCATCGACCAATAGTTTGCGCAAGTTTGCCATACCCCGTTGCAACAGCTTGGCGACGGCGGCGACGGTGCGATTCAATTGTTTGGCGGCAAGGGCCAATGAATTTCCCTGGAGATGAACCAATTGGACGACCAATCGTTGATCGGGCGGCAATTGTTCAACGGCGGTTTTTAGCCGATCAGCTTCCTCGCCGCGTATTACCTGAACACTGGGAGTGGAATTGTTCCCCGCCATGTCGCACTGCGGAGAAAGGTTCGAGCCATTGTCTGTGTGAGCCATGGGTTGTTCCCTTTCGACGCTGCGCTTTTGGGCAGTTGCCCGGCGTACCTCGTCGAGAATGTTGCGCTGCAAGGTGGATCGTAACCAACCGTCGAATTCACCCTCTGTATTGCCGACAAATTGGTCAAGTTTCTGATGCACATCCATCAAGGTAATTTGCGTCAAGTCCGAGGCGTCCAGACGTCCGGCGAACCGCGCATTGAGAGCATGTTCGGCCCACTGCCGAAGTCGTGTGCGGACGAGGGTCAAAAGTTCCCCTCTGGCTGTAGCGTCTCCATTACGAGCCCGCGCAATCAATTCATCCATCGTCGGCACCTTTGAATCCAGGAGGGTTCCTATTAGGCTTCAGAATGAGGATAATCGGAGCCGCATAAGGCTGCAATGCGCACAACCTGCGAACCTATGAATCCCACAAAATGACGAACGAACCAGAACACTCAGCGGATACGCCCGAGGACGAGCTTTTTGCCGCCGCCCTCGAAGAATATTACCGCCGACTGGCCAAAGGGCCGGTCGACTGGCGGACGTTTGCGGTTGAATTTCCGGAAGTTCAAACACAGCTGGTGTCATTTTTCCAAGAGGTCGCGGTCGTAGAGGGACTCGCCAAGACGCTGCCCGCCCAAACTGCTCAGCCAGTCGCCCTGGGAACGATTCGATATTTTGGCGATTACGAGTTAATCGAGGAAATCGCGAGGGGTGGCATGGGTATCGTCTTCAAGGCACGGCAAGTCAGCCTGAACCGCATCGTGGCGGTCAAGATGATCTTAGCGGGGCGATTGGCGTCGGACGAAGACGTTGCCCGTTTTCGGCAAGAAGCTGCGGGGGCCGCTCAATTACGCCACCCGAACATTGTTTCCATCTATGAAGTGGGTGAGTGTGAGGGGCAGCACTTCTTTTCGATGGAGTACGTCGAGGGGAACGATCTGGCGCAGCTCGTGCGAGAAAAGTTATTTAGTTCCGCCCAGTCGGCCGAGATTGTTCGCACGATTGCCTTGGCCATGAATGTCGTCCACCGCCAAGGTCTATTGCACCGCGACTTGAAACCGTCGAATGTTCTGATCGAGACTCACTCAGGCACCGTGCGAATTACCGATTTCGGCTTGGCCAAAAATCTGGACGTGGAGACCGTCTACACCAGCACGGGACAGATTCTTGGCACTCCCAGCTACATGGCTCCGGAACAAGCGGCCGGACAACATGAACTCATCGGCCCCGGTAGTGACATCTACGCAATCGGTGCAATCCTCTACGAATTGGCAACCGGTCGCCCGCCGTTTCGCGGCGAAACGCCCTGGGACACGGCTTGGCAGGTGCGCAACACAGAGGTTGTGGCACCTTCCACATTGAATCCCAAGATGCCGCGTGATTTGGAGACGATCTGTCTCAAGTGCTTGCACAAAGAAATCTCGCGGCGATATCTCAACGCGCAAGAATTGGCCGACGATTTGGAGCGTTTTCAACGCGGCGAGCCAGTCCACGCGCGACCCGTCAGTCGTGCCGAACGTGTGTGGCGTTGGTGCCGGCGCAACCCTGCCTTGGCGACGGCTAGCGGTGCCGCAATTGTGGGCTTTGTCGCTTTATTGACCAGTCTAGCTGTCTTTGGGTCGGTTCAACGCAAGAATGCGGAAACGCTTTCATCCGCACTGGATTTATCGGAAATTCGACGGCGTGAAGGAAATATGCGACTTGCCGAAACCGAACGCGACAAGGGACTCCGTTTGTGCCAACAAGGTGACATTGATCAAGGTTGCTTATGGCTCGCACGGAGTTTGGCGACGGCACCACCGGACGCGACCGACCTACGTTGGTCGATTCGGATCAATTTGGGTGCCTGGCAACGGGAATTGTGTACGCTCCAAGCGTTATTTCCCGAGGAGGAGCAAGGACTCGCATTTAGCCGCGATGGCCAACGCTTTGCGACGGAAAGCAAGGACACGGTGAAGGTGCGTGAAACAGCCACAGGAGCCGTCGTTGGCCCACCGCTCCAGCATGAACAACACATTCGCGTATTGATGTTTGGCCCCGACCACGACACGTTGCTTCTGCAAAGCACCAAAGGTTTTCGACTTTGTCAAAAAACAAATGACGGGTGGAGCGAGAAAGAGTTTACCGCGCCCATTGGCGGATTCATCGGATACCATCTCACGCCGGAGAATCACGTACTCACTGCGCACAGCACTTCGCAAGGCATTCGCATCACGGACCAGAATAACGGAAACGAATTGGGCAAACCGCTCCCTTCGGATAAGTACGAACCCGGCAAAGTCGTGTTCAGTCCTGACGGAAAATTTGCCTTGACGCAACCCAAACGAGATCGTCTTGTTCTGTCCGACCTGCAAACCGGAACTCCGGTGGGTCGCCCGATGATGCATCCCGACCACATTTGGGTTGCCGCGTTCTCTCCCGACGGTCAACGAATTGTCACAGGAACTAACCACGAAAAGGGCGAGGGTCGGCCTGTAGACGCGCAGGAGTGGGACGCCACAACTGCAACGTCCATCGGCGCGCCGTTGGCTCATCCCGATGCCAAGCGAGATCTAAGTGAAATTCAATTTAGTGCCGATGGTGAAAGATTGTTGACTTCAACTCAATATGAAACGTTTCGCGTATTCGATCGCAAACGGAACTTGCTGGCTGGACCGATTCGGCATTCGGGGAGCGTTATATTGGCCGGAAATGGACGGCTGATTTCGTATGTGTCGAGGGCCAATGAGTCGCGATTGTTCGATGTCGATACGCATCAAGTCGTGGGCCAACCTTTAGGCCTTTTTGACAATTTAAGCCATGTCTCACTCTCGCCCGACGGACGATACCTTCTGACGGGAACGCCGTTAGGAACAAAACTCTGGTCGGTGCCGGACCGGGGAATGATCGCCCCACCGCTGATTCATGCTCCGGAAACCTTCGAGGGAATCCGGCTGGCATTTAGCCACGACAGCCAGCATCTCCTGAGCACAGGCAACGGAGGGCAAACGGTTCACGTTTGGGACACGCGGACGGGCAAGTCGGAAAGCGGACCCATGAGTTCACAAATCGGCATTGGCTGTTGCGCTCTGAGTCCCGACGGACGATACGCAATTACCGGTTCGATGCACAACTTTCCCTTCGGACAGGCCTCGCGCGGCCTGTTCTTTTGGGATACGGTCAAAGGTAAAGCGATCCCGCGCAAATTACCAAAGGATAATGACTTGACTCACGCGGTTGCTTTTACGACCGACGGCAAATTGATCATCACGCTGGGAGGTCAGGGGAAAATTCATCTGTACGACGTGGATCGGGATGAAATCAAATCCGGAGAAATGCAGCATCCCATGCCCGACATCGACGGTCAGCGGTTGTTTATGGCGGTCAGCCCAGACGATCAAGTTTTGGCGGTGTGCTCGGAATACGAGTCGGATGTTAGTTTGTGGGATTTAGCAACCGGAAAAATGCTGAATGAACCATCACCATCGACTCATGGCATTGTGGAGGTCGCCTTCAGCCCGGACAGTAAAACCTTGGCAACAATCGGCGACGAGTTATCGTTGCGGGACGTCGCCAGCGGAAAACCATTGTCCGTTAAGATTCTCTGTCCTGCCAAAGCGTTGTCTGTTGTCTTTAGCCCCAATGGCCATTTTCTCGCGACCGCGCACGTTGATCGCGTCGTACGGCTATGGAATGTTGCGACCGGAAAGCCCGCCGGTCGAGCCATGGAGCATTCGGAAAGCCCGACTCGGGTTGCCTTTGCCCTTGACGGAAAGTTGCTTCTCGTAAGCACTTCGAGCGGTAGCCATCTGTGGGAGCCGTTTTCGGGAACCCAAGTCGGACCGAAACTACATTCCTCGACTATATCCTGCGTCAGTCCGGATGGGCGCACGATCGCCGGCGCGACCGGGCGAGAGATCCGTCTGTGGAAAGTGCCGGAACCGTCTGCGGACGAAGGGGCCGAAGCCCTCCGAAAGGTCGAAGCCGCCACGACACTATCTCTCGACGCCGATGGACAAATCCGGCAACTTGGCCGTGAAGAGTGGGAGAAACGGCGTAAATAAGCCGTGATTTCGCAATATCCACTTTTTTTCGCGCCCCCCGTCCTGAACACACTATCTTTTGCGCCTAATAGATTGTTGCCGCGATTCGTTCTGTCGATTGACGGATATCGGGTGGAAAGACAATAGACCAAAATCAGAGGTGTCCCGTGCAGACCGTTGGCCAAATTATCGTCGGAATTCTTTGTCTGTCCATTGTGGGACTTACCTGGGCCATGATTCAGAAATTCACAAATCTCATGTTCAATAGTGCGTCACTTGATACAAAGCAGGAATGGAAGGAACTCGGTATCGGCGTCGCTGTGACAGTCGGCCTGGTTGCCGTAGCGGGGGGTATTGCCGCCTTGGCCGGAATCTAATCAAGCACATCGGGCACGACCAGCTCATGTGTTTGTACAGTACGCTATTCAGGACTCGACAATGCCACTCCTCATCACCTGCCCCTGCTCGAATCGCATGTCCGTTGACGTCGCTTGGCGGGGCAAGGCGGTTAAGTGCCCGGTGTGTGGTCGAGCGGTCGCCGTCCCACCGCCCACGTCGCCAATGCTCCCGACCGCGGCCACGGCGATATCGTCACCACAACAAACGGGAGTTCCCATTTTAGGCCCGACGATGGGTGTCGCGGCCATCGTCGTTGGCCTGCCTTTTTCGGGTGTTGGCACTCTGGTACTTTTTGCGAGCGGTGGCAATCCGATGCTGTTCCTAATTTACGGAGGCTTTGCCGGAATGCTTTGGGTGTCTAGCGGACGTATCCTGATGCGGAGACGCGAACGGTTTCTGCGCGGGTTCTTTGTGTGTATTATGATCCAGTGCATCGCGGGCGGTTTATTGGTGGGATCGCTCAGCGAAGCGCACGATGAAGAGGGCTTCATCCTTACGATCATTGGTTACGCGATGGTTGTCGCGGGAATCGTATTTGGTCTGGCCATCGACGTCGTTCGACGCCGGCATCGTAAAATGACCGTCGCCAGTCAACAGATACTTACCGTATAATCGCATTGTTGCCGTTTTTGTCGCACCAGCCGTATTGGCATTCGGACGTTGCGCGTTGTCCAACTCGATTTCCTGAATTGCACTTTCCACCCGACTACTTAGACTTTGGTTCCATGCCTGAACAATCCTATCTTTTTGTCGTGAGCGGCTGTTGTGGATTACTTGGCGGATACCTCGCGTGTGTGTTGACAGCTGCGGAGGTCAAAAGCCAACGACGCGTGGCCGGACAAATCGCCGATGGTTTTGCGTGGGTCTACTCAACAGGAGGGCGTGGCTCCGCCACTTGGGGCGACGTATGGCGATATCGAGGTGGAGGTCCGGAGCAGACCGCTGTGATAATGCCACTCTTTTATTTCTTTATCTCGTTCGCCACGATGTGCCTCGTAATTTGGTTTCCTCCGCCGCTCCTCGCTTCGTGTCATCCGGTGCCGTTTTGGAGTTGGTTGAACGCCGGTGCGCCGGTGGCAATCTTGGTGACGTGCTTTGGCGTTGCTTTTGGCATTTCCAAAGGGCTTTCGTCCGATTACCAAAACGAGATCAAATGGGCGGCGCACGCCTACGGAATGCCGGCGGCATTGCTCACTTCTTTCCTTACGGCCTCGTATATTTGGTCGATTTCGTGGCAATTGATTATTGTTTCCTATTTCATCGCGCTGGCCGTTGCGGCAGCCGCACTGGTTGCGTCCGGAATCAAAGCTTTCGATTCCGCCGTTCGGGCGACCTCGTGGTTCGCGATTTTAGTGGGAGGCGCGGCCTATGCGGCGATGGCATTCGCCTTCGGGACGCCGCATTTTTCGCCACTCGACATATTGTTTCCGGTAAGTGAGGCGGGGGCCGGCATCGCGGGTCCAAATGGCGAACCGCCCCTGAAAATCAAGGATCTCACTGCGCCGATTTCGATTGTGCGTGCTGGCTATTTTTCGGAAGACGGCAGTGATTACGCCAATTCACAAACTTGTTACGTTGTTCTCAAGGACAGCACCGGTACGGAAGTGGAACTGTGCGTCTCTCCTGTCAAAAAAGACGAGAGTTCGGGGAAAGTTGCAGAGTGCCAACACCATCTTTATGTCGGCGGCACTCACCCCAAACAACCGTCCGCACGGCTCCCCTTATCGCGTAAAGAAGTGGAAACCGTTATCAGTTGGCTTGCGTCCGCGAGAGATGCCGAACGAGTAGAAAGCAGTCGGGAAATACCTGTGGGCCCCTACCCCAATGACCTATTTACTCTCCGCAATCGAGAGTTGAATAAGCCTGTTGAGGATCGACTCCACGAAGATTCTTGGCGTCGCCAATTTGTCGAGAATATGTTGGGATTAGCTGGTCACTTTCGCTTGCAACCGCTGGCAGGTGAAGCGGATGTCATTCAACGTTCATTGTTCTGTGGTTCCGAAGACTTGCAGCAGTTGGCCGCAAATTTTCGATCGCGGCACTCCGACGACCGCGTCGCTCAATGGATCGCGCTAGAACCACGATTGACGCACGCACTTCGTCACAACGTGCAGGATGATTTGAAGCAGTGGTTGATCGACCTGCTGGGGCCGCCATCCGAGGCTGTGCCGTGCCTTAATCTGGGTGCGAAGTGGAACTATCCCTGGGAGTATCCTCCCCCGTCGGAACTTGACACTTTAGTGTTCCAACTAAGCCATTCCAAGACTTCTTCGGGGTCGGACTACCGCTACGCTGTGATCGATCTCCGGACATTTCAATCCTCTCCAATCCGCCGCATTTCGGCTTATGTCCGTGGCAACACTTCGGCTGCGGATTCTCCGGCGCAGTCGGCCAGCGGATCAGCCCATCAGGACTCCGGAGGATGGAATGCGGGTACGTCATCCTTGCGAGAACGTTTTGCTGCATTTCGTAAAAAGGACATTCGCGAACGGCGGCAAGAATGGGATGCAATCTCTGAAAAGCTCTCGAAGTATCTGGCCCAACACCCGCCGGGAGAATGCCGAAGCCTCATTATCGGTTTGTTGGGCGAATCGGACTCGAATCCCCCAGACGTGCTGAGAGATTATGTGAAGGTGGTGCTAAAACCACCCGGAAAGGTTATTTTCTATCGCATCGCCGACTACGGCCACGCTGCTGATTACTTGGTGTTTGCTTTCAACAAGACGGGGCGCGCCTCGAGTACGCTAGTGCATTTGAAAAACGAGAAGGTCAAATCACTCACGGCGGAACCTGCGACACCGAATTGACCGGCTAACCTGTCCGGGTGAGAAAGTTATTCGATTACAGAGAAGAGTGTTCATTTTACATTTTACATTTTAAGAGGTACTTGAAATGACCGTCGTTCAATCATCGAAGTCGGGGAATATGAAACTTGTCATGGGAGCGGTCGCAATCATCGTAGCCGTCGCACTGACGGGTGCCTATTTCGTCTGGAAGCAAAAGGTGCATCGAGCCCAACGGGACGAATGTGCCCATAGCCTCTGGCATTTGGGCGTTACACTGACTCTGCTGGACGACGCGGCGGGTAGCGATCCGAAACTATGGGTCGACGATATTCGCGATCCGTCCGGAAAGCCACTGTTGAGTTGGCGCGTCAAGGTACTTCCATATTTGGAAGAGGAGACCTTGTATAGACAGTTTAATTTGAGCGAGACCTGGGACAGCGAGCACAATAAAGCCTTGGTTTCCAAAATGCCGAAAGTCTTTCGTGGCATGAATCGCGACGACGAGCAACAAAGCTCAACAACATTTCAACGCATCACCGGCTCGAAAACGCTTTTTCCTCAAGCGATGCAGGCCGTTTTCGACGGCAAGAAAATTCCCGACGGCCCCGAATCGACCATCCTGCTCATTGAAGGGGCCAAGGCGATTCCCTGGACACAGCCCGGCGACCTCTCATTCGACGGTGAAAAAACACCCGCCATTAGCCATGCCCATCAAGACGGAGTTTTAGCGGTTTTCGTTGATGGTACAGTTCGAACGATTCCACCTGCTACGGACGACAAAACACTGCGTGCGTTGATCACTCCCAAAGGAGGCGAAAAGGTTTCACTCGATTCGTTCCCCGTCAACGAAGCCGCTCTCGGATTCAAACAGGGCATGGAGCGATTTATGAAATCGCTGGGTCAACCAAAGTAGATTCGAACTGCCGAGCGTTTTGTCCGGCTTCTGCTCCTCACGAAAAATGAGCATCCATGAAAAACAAAGTCCTTACGTCGGCACTATTGCCTCGCGTGGCAGCACTCGCGAGCATATTGCAGGTCATCCTCTTTGCGGGCTGCGGCCAATCACCAAGCCAAAGAACGTATTCAGCAAGGACTCGACGAACTCGATCCACCGTTCCATACTATGGGCGGCCGTTGGTCATTCTCTCTGCCCTGGCTGCATTGATTGTGTTGGTTGTGATTTGTCGATCGGTGATCAACAATTCGAAGCCAAGCCAGTAACTCCAGTTGTATGCTGGGCGTTTTGGAGTCGATCTTTATTTATTTGAGGAGAAACACGATGGCATTTCGAGCAGTGAGCGTAACAGTTGCTTCGATTATTATCATGATGGCGTCAACTGGATTCGCCAAAGAGGACATTCAGTTTGTTTTCAAGGGCCACACGGGCGGAGCCACGAGCGTTGCCTTCTCGCCAAACGGCAGACTGCTGGCGGTTGGCTGCAACGATGGCTCGGCCAAATTGTGGGATACCGCGACAGGTAAGGAACTGCGTCAGTGGCAAGCACACGACGGTACCTACTGTCGGGTGGCGTTTAGCCCCGACGGCAAAACCATCGCCACGGGTGCCGGAACAAAATTCACGGGTGAAAGCGATCTCAAGATTCGGCTTTGGGACGCGCGCTCCGGCAAGGAAATCGGCTCGCTGGCCGGGCACCAAGGTGGAATTAACGCGATCGCCTTCTCGCCGAACGGAAAGCTGCTGCTCTCCGGCGGGAATCCGATTTTGGGCGGACAACCGGGTGAAGCACGCGTTTGGGATCTGGCGGCAATGAAAGAAATTGAATCGCTCGGCGGGCACAAAGACAGTGTGGTGGCTGTCTCTTTTTCACCGGACGGAAAGACTTTCGCCACTGGCGAAGGGTCATTCGGCGCCGGTCTGCACGTTTGGGACACCGAATCTCGAAAGCTGCGGTTTGTCATCAAAGGTGGCTCGGGATTCGCTTTCTCACCCGACGGAAAACAGTTGGTCAGCCAGCACGGAAACAGCGTCGTATTTTCGGATTCGTCTAGCGGCAAAGAACTCGACTCGATCGCCAACGTGGACAAATATGTGATTCGGATTGCTCTGTCGGGCGACGGCAAGACCCTGGCCGTCAGCGGCAAGGATACGCGTGTCGTGCTGTGGGACGTGGCCAAATCCAAGGAAAAAGCCGTGGCTGACGCGTTCTTTCGCGACATCGTGGTCAGCATGGCATTTTCACCGGACGGCAAAACGCTGGCCACAGGAAGTCTTGATACGCGAGTCGTGATCTGGAACGTCGGGAATCTACCGGCGCCGTAGAAGTATAAGGATGCCGCTGACCTTTATCTTATCCATTTGAACATTTCTTCGGTTTTTGACGTCCTTGCCACAAGGCGTTCTGCGCCCTGAAGACTGATACCCTGTAACGGAACGGG
>JAYUFG010000366.1:0-4428 GCA_043738845.1 Planctomycetaceae bacterium | reverse complement strand
GACCCATTCGTCCCAATGCAGATTGGCGGGGATCGGTTTGGCTTCCGGCCGTTTGCCACCTTGCGGCCAAATTGGACGGTTGGTCCAAATGTGAACTTCCTTGACCGCACCCAACGTTCCGGCTTTCACAATCGCGGCCGCTTCGCGAAGATTGCTCCCAGCGGTCCCTTGATTGCCCATCTGGGTCATGACCTTGTTCTCGCGAGCGATCGCACCCAGCGTGCGAGCTTCCGAGATCGTGTGGGTCAACGGTTTTTGACAGAAGCAATGCTTGCCCAACCGCATGGCCGCAGCGGCAACGACGGCGTGAACATGGTCCGGTGTACTGACAGTGACGGCGTCGATGCTCTTGCCGACGGCGTCGAACATCTTGCGGAAGTCATAAAACTTTTGGGCGTTTTCAAAGCCTTTGCGTTTGGCGGCCTTGTCGTTGTTTTGATCATCCGCATCGCAGATCGCGACGATGTCACCATGCTTGGCGGCGTCGCTCGAATCGCTGTCGCCCTTGCCGGTCACGCCGACACAGGCAAAACGAATTTTGTCGTTGGGGCCTCTGGCCTCTTGGGCAGCCAGGCTCGACCAATAACCGGCACCGGCGACGGCGGCACCGGTCAACGCGGTGCGTTGAATAAATTCACGACGATGTACGTGCTTCGACATGCGAGGAAACCTCTCAAAGGATTGGGAAAGGTGGGAAGGTAGGGTAGGCACACGGCAGACCGATATGCTAACTTGGCGGAAAGGCGTTTGCAACGGGCGGGCACCCGATATTGTAAATTGCCGTAATTTATCACGTTTTTTCCGTTGTGGAGTCCCTCTTTTGACCGAACCTGACGTAACGCCCCCGCCTTCCGAGACGCCGCCATCAAAGACCCTGTCTGCCGCTCTGGCACTTCAGAACATTGCATTGCCGGACGAGCAGATTGCCCTGCTCGATCAATACTGCGTCGCCCTGTGGGAATGGAACGAAAAGATCAATCTCACTCGCCACACAAATTACGACAAGATCGCCGGCCGCGATGTGGTCGATGCGTTGGCCATTGAAAAGCTGCTCGAGCCGGGCGAGCGGATTTTAGATGTTGGGACCGGCGGAGGGATGCCCGGCGTGTTGTTGGCGATTGTGCGACCCGACCTGCATGTGGAGTTGTGCGACAGCGTCGCGAAGAAGGCGAAGGCCGTTCAAGAGATCGTTAAACAGATCAAGCTCGACATCCCGGTCCATTCCGCCGCCGCTCAATCACTCTTGAAAGGTGCGCGGTTTGACACACTCGTCGTCCGCGCCGTCGCGCCGCTCACCAAACTATTGACCTGGTTTCAACCTCACTGGGAAGAGTTCCAACGCTTGCTCATTATCAAGGGGCCAGCCTGGGTTGAGGAACGAGCCGACGCGCGACATCGCAACATGATGACCGGCTTGCAGCTTCGCAAAGTCGATAGCTATCCCCTCGCTGGCACCGATTCCGAAAGTGTGATTCTCGAAATCCGCCCGAAGGTGGTATAGAGCGTTCGTACGGACCATTTAGTATGCGCCATTTGTTTTCCACTCAAATTATCAGGATGATTCACAAACACTCGGTCTGCTATAACTTATGAATGACGAAGCTTCCAATATAGGTCGATCCTCAACCGCTATGCCGCTTACCTACACGGTCATAGGGAAAGCCATTTGTACGCTAACCGGTTGCTTCACTCGCCACTGTGACAGGCATTGCCAAATCGGACGAAGCCGATGAGTCGCCCGCCATTTCCGTTCGGGGCACGTCCAATCGAACTGGTGCGACGTTGCGGGTGATCGGCAGTAAAACGGTGAACGTACTTCCCTGTCCCAGTTGGCTCTGGACCGAAATCTCGCCCCCCAAAAGCTTGCACAACTCTCGGACGATGGAAAGCCCCAACCCCGTACCGGAATACTCACGGGTCATCGCATCTCCACCCGACAATACGGCACTTCCTTGGCGGAATTTTTCAAAGATCGTGACTTGGTCATCTTCGGCAATCCCGATGCCGGTGTCCTCAATATCGAGTACGACAAGTCCATTTTCCGCTGATCGGGCACGGACGACGATCCGTCCACCCTCGGGCGTAAACTTAATCGCGTTGGAAAGCAGGTTATTGAGAATCTGCTGAACTTTGCCTTGATCCTGAAACAAGGTCGGCAGGTTCCCGGCAATTTCCACGTCGAGATCGATGTTCTTGCGCTCCGTTAGCGGCTTGGCCATGTCGCATTGTGCGTGAATCAGTTGGGCAATGTGGAACTCGGAAAGGCGGACCTCCATCTTGCCACTTTCGATCTTGGCCAGATCGAGAATGTCGTTGATCATGTCGAGCAGTACGCGGCCTGACTTTTGGATATTTAAAACATATCGACGCTGCTTGTCATCGAGCGAACTAATCGCGCTGAGGACATCGCTGAAACCGATAATGCTGTTGAGCGGTGTCCGCAGTTCATGGCTCATTGTGGCCAAAAAATCGGACTTCAGCCGGTTCATTTCGTAAAGCTGCATATTCGCCTGAGCCAGTTCGTCCACTTTCGCATCCAGGCTCGTGTTGACCTCGCGCAGTTTTCCCTGGGCGTCGAGCATGTGCCGCAACATGCGATTGAATGCCACGGCCAACTCTTCAAACTCGTCGCCCGTTTGAATATCGGCGCGCAAGCTCGTATTCCCCCGGCTGATCTCATCGCTCACATCACGAAGATGCTTCAGCGGCTTGACGATCACATATCGAATAATCAAGTACGAGGCGACGATTGCCAGAAACACGGTCACGATTGCGGTCGCCCACAAAATCGCGTTGTTCCAGGTAAGTGCCTTTTGCGTTTCCTTGTCGGGAATCACAATTTTGGCGACAGCCATTACATCGCCGACGCGGAGCGAAAACGCTTCTCCGGAAAGAGAATGAATGCCCGCCGTCAGACTCGTTTGCAACAACGAATTGTGACAAGTGGTGCAGCTTTCTTTAACACGAATCGCTTGATAATACTGAAACTCTTGTCGATCCGACACGCGACGAAAACGATACTCGACGCCATCTTCGCGCTCCTCCGCAGTGGGCGGCGGTTGTCGCACAAAGTCCGCGACAACGTCACGCTCAAAGTCATCCGTGACATTGATCACGCGGCGGCGTAGCTCAGCTTTGGCGGGCGCATCACTGGCGAGCGGCGTTTCGTTGTTTTGTGCATCGACGGTCCGCAGAAAAAACCATTCGTAGGACTGACCGGCCCAGTCCTTGTGCAGTCGAGTCAGTGATTCGAGAAACCGCTCGTCATTTTCCAAAAACGTCAGATGGACTTGATAGATAATGGCGTCGGTCAAACCGCGACCCATCAGCCGGTTTTGTTCGTACACCTGCTGTTCGGTACGGCTTCCGTACCAATAAAAGCTGGCCGCGATTAGCGTTAACAGACAAATGCCAAACAGCAAGAGCGTTTTTAGCTCGAGCTTCGTTTCTCCCAGAAGCCGTTTGAAAGAGGAATAGGACATCGATCCCAACTGTGTCGAATGGATTTGTGTGCCGCCAACTGCTGCGGAAGCCACGTTATTCTACTCCCCCAGACACATTGGGACGAGAGGGAATTGGCGGCGGTCCAATTAGCGAATTATTCCCTACATCATCTCCAGCGGATCGACATCCACAATCCACTGCACGTCCTTTGGTTCTTTAACAATCCCGATCACGTGCTTGACGGCGTTTCTTAACGCGGCCTCGTCTGGGCCTTGCATTAGCAGGTGAAAGCGAAACAGGCCACGCAATTTGGCAAACGGTGCGGCCGCCGGTCCCAGCACGCGAAACTCCGCCCGGCGGTGCGTCAGTTCCGCCCGTAGTTTCTCCGTCAGTTCGCCCGCGAACAATAACGCCTGTTCTGCACTTGGCCCACGAACCACAATTCGGACCATGCTGCCGTAAGGAGGATAGCCGAGGCTTTCCCGCAGGGGCAATTCACTCGCGGCAAACCGATTGAAGTCGTGCCGCACGGCGGCTTGAATGGCCGCGTGGTCGGGCGAAAATGTTTGCACTAGCACGCGGCCTCCTTTTTCTCCCCGCCCCGTCCGACCGGCCACTTGGGTCACCAACTGAAACGTCCTTTCGGCCGCGCGAAAGTCGGGCAGGTGCAAGGCCGTATCGGCATTGATGACCCCGACCAAAGTGACATTCGGAAAGTCGAGACCCTTGGCGATCATTTGCGTCCCCAACAAAATCTTCACTTCGCCGCGTCGAAACTTTCCCAAGGCCTCTTCGTGACTTCCCGGTTTTTGCATCGTGTCGGTGTCCATCCGCAGGACGGGCACATTGTGAAATCGTGCCCGCACTTCGGCCTCAAGCTTTTGCGTTCCCTGTCCGCTGTAGCGAATCCCCTCAAACTTGCATTCGGGACATTCGGTCGGGGCGGGAATCTGATAATCACAATAGTGACACATCGCGATTTCC
>JAYUFG010000365.1:0-1653 GCA_043738845.1 Planctomycetaceae bacterium | reverse complement strand
AGCTCGAAACCGACAAGTTCGAGATCACCCGCGACGGCAAGGCGACGGTCCGCGTGACGGTCGATGCGTCCGCTGTTGCAACGAAGCCGGAAAAGGTTGACAGCAAGCCGAACAACGCGCCCCCCTAATATGCCCTGGAATTCGATGGCAAGTCGCTCGTTGAGGTGACCGGCGTGCCGTGGGGGCGACTTGATGCAATGACCTATGAAGCGTACGTCCGGGCTGACAAATCCGAGGCCGACGTATGTTGGGTGATGGGTCGCGAAAAGAGTCCGTCACTGATGCGCTACCAGGATCGTCAGTGGTCGTTGACGGCGCATGCGAAAGGAAAGCAGACCCCTTTTTACGCGCGCGTCAACACGCCCACCGAGGTAGGACAACGCGTGCACCTCGCCGGCGTCATCGACGGCAAACAGATGCGGCTTTACGTCGACGGCAAACTGAAGGACGTTTGTCCTTTGGATGCCGAACTAGAGACGGACATCGGACGCCAGTTGTATTTCGGCATGTACCTCGTCGGCGCCATTGATGGTATTCGCATTTCGCGCGTCGCCCGATATGGCAAAGAGTTTGCGCCTCCCACTCGGCTGGTCACCGACGATGACACCCTGGCGGTTTACCAGTTCGACGAAGGCCAGGGCGAGTTTCTGATGGACTCCTCCGGCAACAAGCACCACGGCAGGATCGTCGGCGCCAAGTGGGTGAAGTCGGTCGTTCCAATCGCTCAAGCCCCGAGGTCCGGGCACGCCTTGGAGTTTGGAGAAAAATCCCAGATCGATCTCCGATTCCTGCATGGCAACGATGCCACCAAAGTCGATATGGCCAGGCCCTTCACGCTGGAGGCCTGGGTCAAGCCAGCCAAAGATCAGGTCCCGAATGGTTGCGGGATTCTGCGGTTGGCGCCCACTATCGGCCTGGTGATGTATGGCAAAAATTCGTATGCCTTCAATTTCGGCGATGTCGTCAATGCCGTTTCCGATCCCGGAATCATTCGGAGCAACCAGCTTGTCCATTTGGCGGCTGTTCGAGGCGAGAAGGAGATTCGCCTTTTCGTCAATGGCAAGATTGCCGCCCGCGCAACGACCAAGCCCGAAACGCCGACGACCGACTGGGACTTTATCGCCCTGGGCAGCAAGGCTCGATTCGCCTTCGATGGCCAAATTGGTGAGATACGCATCTCCCAAATCGCTCGTTACGACAAGGAATTCTCCCCCAGGCCTCGCTTCGAATCCGATAACGCCACCGTCGCGCTTTACCATGCCGATCAAGGCGAAGGAGACAGGCTCGTTGACGATTCCGGAAATGGTTTCCATGCCAAGATCGTCGGCGCCAAGTGGGTGAAGGCGGAGGGGACCTCGGTCGAACCGAAGGCAAAGTTCGTCCGCAATGCCCTGGATTTCAACTTCGACTTCACACCCGGTTATGCTCGCGTCGAGGTGCCGAATGTGCTGAACGTGGCCGAACCCTTGACGTTCGAGATGTTTGTGACCATGCGCTCCGAGGGAACCCTGAGCCGTGTACTCTTCGGTGCTCAAGGCAGGCTCATTCTGAAATTGGGCGAAGAAAAGTATTTGGTCTGGCACGGTCCGTCTGCCGATGGCGGAAAAACCTACCAGGGGGTCATGATTCCCGATGGTCTCAAAGTGGGCCGGC
>JAYUFG010000364.1:0-4438 GCA_043738845.1 Planctomycetaceae bacterium | reverse complement strand
TTTGATCTACCGCCACAGAAATATGGCACGGCCAATCTGACGATCATCGCGACGAATCCGGACGGCGAATCTGCGACGGCACCGGTCAGGGTAAACATCGCGTTCGTCGCCAAAACGCCAACGCTCAGCGGTGCAACTCCTTCCAATACGTCCGCCGCAACGGTCGATTCGCTTGGGAATATCTGGGTCGATTCGGGCGATGCTACTGACACCATGCAAAATACCGCGCTCGACATCGGTTTCACCGTTCATGCTGACAACATCGACGCGGCCCACGGGAATTACATTTACTACTCGGTCGCAAACGGCGACATGTACAGCCCGACGATCAACTCCGACACGGGCGTCGTGAGTTGGTCAGTCAATAAACCCACTGAGCCGACCGTTTACACGGTCACGATCCGTGCGACGAACGTGACCCCCTACACCGACCAGAACGATGCCTCGGCGAATCCGTTCGTGGAACACACATACTATGTGAGCATCGGCGTGAAGGATACTGATTCGTCGGGCAATGGTTCCGGTTCTGGCAGCGGGTCTAATTCCGGTTCCGGCAGCAATGACGGCTACGGCGGGAATTATAACAACGATAGTTACGGTGGTGAAATCGATTGGGCACCCATCGCTCGCGATGACCACTACACGCCGGTTAACGATCCGGTTAATGGCACGTATGAAAACGTCGGCAATGTGTTAAGCAACGACGAAACGAGCGCAGACTCATCGGCGATACTGTCAACATCGTCGTCGTCCGACACAACGGTCGAGGTCATTATCGACCAGCAAGGCCAGTACGGAACATTCTCGGTGGATGCCCACGGTGTGCTGAGCTACGAACCGGATTACGAAGACAACATTCGCGACGATCATTGCATTTACCACCTTCATGTAACGACGACCGAAACCAACTTCACATCGTATTATGGCGGCGGCGGTGCGATCTCAGAGACGGAAGAAACCGACAGCAATCAGGCGACAGTATTCGTCAGTTTTTTGGCTGCGGCTCCGGAAGTGACGGAAGTCAGATTTATTCTACCCAAAAAACCGATCGATGGCTTCGGCCAAATCGACGACAAAAATCCAGACGGTCAGAATAACTCCTACGATTTCAAGGGTGGATGGCGGATATTTCCCGACGCTCGGTTGGAAATAAAAAACGGACAACCGGTGCAATCGGAAGGCAATAACATTGTACGCGTACAAGCGGTTGTCACAAACATGAATGAAGGGGACATTGTGCTATTCCGATCCTTTGATGTTGACGACTCGACTCCGGTCACTGGGGTACTGGCGGGCATCAATAAATCGGCAGACGGTGGCGACAATTTGGGAACGGTAGATGACAAGTCTCTACGAAAACCCGGATCCGCGAAGACGGATGGTGGGTTCGCCGGTTTGTTGCGGACCGTTAACGGCACTACCCTCGGTGAATGGCAAAAACTTGCCGAATCGGGCCATGTCGTTCGTGCCACGGTTTTCAAACGCGGCGACGTCTTGGTCGCGCAAGTCGATCTCTTGACGTCCTTCAATCCGGGCGATAATTTCAGGGTCGTCGCCGTTCCGGCAGGTAAAAATGACGACCCGCAGAAAGAACTTAAAGGATTAAACTCCAAGACGGCGGTACCCAACTCCGGCGACACCACCTCGACAGACAAGATGAACACCTTCAAAACAATGATTCAGAAAAATAAGGGTGCCGCCAGCCCGCAAATCGTCGTCTGGCGGTACCTGCATGTCGAACGCGATTTGATGGCGGGTAACAAGACGTTGGGCGACCGAATTGCGGGCGCAAGTGTCAAAAACGTGGATGACCTGGGCGACGGCAAGTTCTCCGTTAAATTACAACTGCCCGGCGGAACGAAAATCCTAGAAAACGAATACCTCGGTTTTCGGGTTGGTGGCAAAAACTATACCGTTGGAGGAAAGTTTACGAAAGACACGAAGGCCGCCAATACCTACGTTTTCAACATGGTGGGCGTCAACGGAGCAAAAGATATAAAGGCAGGCGTGGTTGGCACGCTCTATCAAAACGACTTCAAGATCGATACGACAAACGATAACGAGCCGACACTGCAAGTCGATCCAAGTTCACCCGCCGTGAACGACTTGATGTACCAATTTATGCAGGCGAATACGACCGATTACAGCAAGAACCGGTTCGCTTCGTCGTTCCTCGAGCCGGAGTACAAGACCTTTGACGATCCGGCGTTGAATAAGACGAAGTTCGCAGAACTTCCCCACATTGACGTCAAAGTTACCGATCAAACAAAGAAACCAATCCATCTTTCTCCGGAAGGGGTTCAGGCAACGGATGCAGCACGGGATAGTGCCGCCTTCGAGAAAGATGTATATTGGGTGGCCTACGTCGCCGCAGCGTACGAGCCAGGTGTCGACCAAGACGGAGATCCCATTTCTGAAATCCAAGATACTAAAGATCCTAATAAGCATTACGCGATTTTGGGCTACACTTTGGATCTAAAGGACGTCGGCCCGAATCTCAAAAATGACCCGAAATACGAAGCGTCGGTTGTGTTCACTGAGATGATTCGCAATAACTATCCCAACGATAATAAACTCGATCAGGCCTATGGAAAGGTCACGATTCATGAAGTCGGCCACCAGCTTGGTTTGGTACATCGGGACGGCCCGGGAGTAATTAACATCATGAATGCGGACGCAGTTGCTGCGGCCTCGGAATCTTTCTATTTCGACCGGGATGATGTACTACACATTCGAAAGCGGGTCGAATCTCCCGGTTTTGAAAAGAGCGGACAACGGAGGCAAAAGTGACAGCCGACATAAATGCGACTCCCTTTCGCCTACGTTGGTATCAATTCCGTTTGCGAAGCCTATTGGTTTTCATGACGGTCGCGGGAATGTTGAGCGGGTGGGCGGGGACAAAAATTAGGGACGCACGCAACCAAGCAAACACAGTCGCGGCTTTTAAGGCGAGCGGCGCGATTGTCAACTACCGATATTTCTGGACCGACGACGATCCGCCTGGCCCCGAATGGCTACGAAATGTATTGGGGATCGACTACTTCGACGCGCCGGTTGCAGCGCAAATTTATCGTGACAACGATGTCGCTCGTGCCTGTCCGCTATTAAGAGAAATGCCCGAATTGACTTACCTTGACTTGCACGGCTCCAAGATCACCGACCAAGACGTAACCGTACTCGAAAATTATTTACCGAAATTGGAAAGAATCAACATTACCGATACGTCAATCACCGATGAGGGACTTATCGGTTTGAGCAACAAACCATTTCTAAAATCGTTGGGGCTTACACAAACCAAGATGAGCGGCGCAGGATTCAAGTACTTGCGAACGTCAACCAAGTTGGAGTCCGTTTACCTTGGTCAAATGCCATTAAGTGACGGAGCGTGTCAAGAACTGGAACACTTTAATTTAAGCATCCTGCATATTGGCGACGCTCCCATGGGGGACGTTGGAGCAGTGGCAATCGGGAAAATTAAAACCTTGAAGTCCCTGCAACTCGATAAAACAAATATTGGCGACGTTGGTATCGAGCATCTAGAAAACTTGACCCAGTTAGAATTTCTCAGCTTGAGAAACACCAGCGTCTCCGATAAATCTGCAAAAGCTTTGGCGCGATTGTCGAATTTGAAAACCCTCGACTTAAGTGGAACGAAAGTTACCGATGAAATGATGGCCGCGTTAAAAGCATTGCCTCTTCTTGAAGAGCTAAATGTCGCCCGCACGGACGTAACTGACATTGGATTTGCTTTTCTGGACGAATACCCAAACATTAAGCGGATCAACGTCGGTTCAACATTGGTCCACACGGAAGTCTCTTGCAATTGGTGGCTAAAACATCGGTACGCGCGCGTGGGCGGAAAGAATTCCCGTGTTACCTCCGATCCCAAAAATATCGACGCACTTCCAGTGATTAGCATCATGGATACATTAACAATCTCTAGCAAAGCGAGTACATTTGACAACGAGAACGAAACGGGCTGGGGTAAATGATCATTCCGAGCCGCCGGGTGCCTCGGGCGATTGTATTGTGTGCCACTGGCTTTGCCCATTGGTCTTGTCACATCTTTGCTAGCATCAAAAAACGCCGCACACGGACACGGAAAAGGTGTCAGGAACGAATGGCACTGCCGGTTGGTAGGAAAGGAGTTACCTCACGCGGCGGGTTTTGGTTCGGAGCGTGGGGCGTGACGCGGGGTGGTCATGAGTTTGAGAATTTTCGGTCGCCGTTTGTTCTCACGCCGTTCGTTGCGATCCGGCCGGTTGTCCACCCGGAGCGCGATTTGGTGTTGGTGAAACAACTTGCGAAAATCGACATCCCGTGGTGTCGTCGCATTGGACAGCCACAGCGTGCCCAACATTTGCAGCGATGCCGTCAGGCTCAAGCTGCGGCAAGTCCGCCCACTGCGCGTGGCGGCTTGCAACATCGACTCGCGAAT
>JAYUFG010000363.1:0-11789 GCA_043738845.1 Planctomycetaceae bacterium | reverse complement strand
GGGAGTAAACCCGGCACTTTCAAAAAAAAGATCGTCATGATCGGTCGCCGCAATCCAGTTTTCACTCGCCACCAACAAAAAGTAACAGCCTCGTAGCGTGCTGTAATGCGTGGAAGTTGTTTCTCGACAACATAATCCGACGGCTGTGTTGGTTTATTCACTTGCGCCTGAGGGCAATCAGAACACCCCAATACCGTAGCCAGTACGAAGGATCCGCACAATCGACCAATCAATCTTGAAAAGAAAGAGGCTGATTTCAAGTAGCTAGTCTTTACAAAGTGCCGCATTTGTGGCCTTTTCATCAGAACGAAAAAGTGAGGGATTCTCAAAGCATATCGATCAGTGAACTGGTTCCCTTACAAATACTGACGGAAATCGCAGGGCGGTTTCGGTTCCTGGAACCTTTTCCGTATCTGATGGTCCCACGCCATCACCGTTGGGACTTCCCGTGTTGCTTATCATTCCTTGTTGACACGCCATCGCCCACCACCCCGGCGAAGCGAATCGAATCACGTCGTTCAAACATTCGATCCGTGCCAGCCTTCCCCTCGTCCAGACAGGGTCGGCCTTCGCATTGTGTATTTCGAGGCTGCCTCGGCGTTCACGCATGTTACGGCTTGCCAACTTGCAGGAAGCCTAACGCTTCCCTTTGTCTCCCAGGCTTCGACCGCTTCGTTACCTCCACGATCACTGGGATAGCTACCCGGCCGGAACGACCTTTACCGGGACGGGACTCTCACCCGCTGGAACAATAAACCTTTGCACGGCGCACCTGGACGGTTACATTCGTTTTAGTCTTGGCACGGGACGGTCGCCGGTTTCGGCACTCGTTTTCATTTTGACACCGGACGACGCGGGACGCCCATGTTTCACGGCTTCTGCAAAGTCGGCATCTGCTTCCACTTGTAGCCCCTTCTTCCGATAAGCACAACTACGCGCGTGGTAGGCTGAGGCGTTTTGGTCGTCAAGCTGAATCACCTCGCTGTAGTCAGCAATCGCCGAGTCATAGCCACCCTTCGAGTAGTGAGCAGACCCGCGGTAATAAAATGCGAGTTGATTTCTTGGCTCGATCTGGATGGCTTGTGTGCAATCGACGATTGCCTTGTCAAACTCTCCTGACCTGTAATGCAGGTCGGCGAGGTTGACGTATGCTAGCGTGCATTTCGGATCTAGTTCAATAATTCGAGTGTAATCTTGTATCGCATCGGTAAACTTGCCAAGAGTAGCTTTGGCACCGCCTCGGCGTGAGTATGCGTATGTGCATTTCGGTTCTAATTCAATCGCTTGTGTCGCATCATCTATCGCGCTGGGATAGTTGCCTTTGCTCGCATAGGCCGCACTTCGGTTGAGGAAGCCGAGCGCATCTCGCGGCGAAAGGCGAATTGCCTCACTCGCGTCGGCGATCGCGGAGTCTTGCTCCCCCTTCGCTAAATGCACTTCGCTTCGACTGTTGTATGCGAGACTATTTTTGGGATCCAGGCGAATCGCCTCAGTAAGATCACTGAGGGCTTCTGTCATCTGTTTTCTCTCATATTGGGCTTTGCCACGCCAATAATAAACGTATGACCAGCCTGGAACCAGACGGATCGCCTGGCTATAGTACTCGACGGCCTTGTCGAACTCGCCGTTCCGATATCGGATGTTCGCGAGGCCGACCCAATTCAATACTAGTTTCGGGTCAAGTTCAACGGCCCGTTCATAATCCGAAATGGCCTCAGCGCGCTTCCCCAGGTTGCCATACGCATTTGCCCGAATGGTGTATGCCTGAGTGCATTTTGGATTTAATTCGATGACTCGCGTCGCATCGGCAACGACTTGTGTGTAGTCCCCTTTGCACTCGCAAGCTAGACTGCGGTTGAGATATGGCGCGGAATCTTTTGGCATAAGTCGAATTGCTTCGGTAGCGTCCGCAATCGCGCGGTCGTAGTCACCTTTTCCTTTGAATCCGTAACTACGGTTACTGTATACTAGCCCGTTGCTCGGGTTCAGGCGGATGGCTTCATTCGCATCAGCAATCGCAGCGTCGAAATCGCCTTTTGCAAGGTTCACACCACAGCGGTTGCTAATTGCCGTGGCGTCCTTGGGGTCAAGGCGAATTGCCTCGGAAAGATCGGAAATCGCTTCTGCTAGTTGTTGTTTCCCGAAATATGCATTACCGCGATTGCGATACGCGCCACCTTTTTCTGGATTCAACCGAATTGACTCGGAAAAATCTTTTATTGCAGAATCGTATTCGCCTCTGGCCAATTTGACGAATGCTCGACCGTAGTAGCCCTCTGAATTCATTGAGTCAATTTCGATCAACTTCGCAAATGCCGTCTCTGCAGCGGCGTAATCCTTCCGATCGAATGACGCATTCCCTGCGGAAAGCAAGTCTTCTTTTTCGCCTGCAAGAGCTAAGAAGGAACTGCACATAAAGACAATAACCGAAATCCCGATTCTTATTGAGCGAACTCCGCACATTGGTACCTCCGTGCTTGTCTGATGACTGGTGATCGTCCCTAATCCGCTGTCCGAGCTAAATAGTTGGGTCGCTGGGAGGGCGCGGTAACCTCCGTGTTGGGCATTTGAATTTCGCGATGGTTTGGACAAAACCTCGCATACTCAAAAATTATGCCTGAACAATGCACTCGAATTAACCATGTCGTTTGCTATAATCATTAACTTATTAACCCCTTTACTTATTAAGCTCAATACCAATGCTTCCGCCCAAGCTTTGAATTATTTGGGCTCGTAATTCGGATGGTATGTTGATCCAATTATTTGGATAATAGTCGATGCCGTGGAAATTTGGACCGAACTTGATTTCCAAGCCAGTAGGCATGCCTGGCATATGGAACGGCCCGCCGGGGAGACCGGGCATGCCAGGATCATCCGGATGAGTCAGAAGAGGAGCAGGACCGAACCGTGGATCACCCGAAGCGGTGAAAGGGGCAGGTAGATATTTTTCCAATCCGAGCGGTAATTTAGGGTCTTGAGTCTTCTGGAAAAGGTGAGATGGGATGACATACGGAGGGCATTCGTACGCCGGAGTGATTATATCTAGCGGCGGAAATGGTTCAAATCCTCTAGGCATAGGGCTAGGTTGGTCAAGTGGTGGAAATGACTCAAAACCTCCAGACAAATTGTCAAGTGGCGGTAACTGTTCAAAAACTCCAGATTGAGTCTGCGACGGAAACGGCTGAAAACCTCCGGGCCCGTTAACTGGCGGCAACGGCTCAAGACCACCACCCGTATTCTGAATCTGAACCTGACCACTTGGGTCGACTTTGTTCACTGGATCATTCCCCGCGTAATCGTTCAAGTTCATCAGCCCGCCGGCGAAACCGATAGGATCGCGACTCAAAAAACGTCCCCACTTCGGCGTGTGGTAACGCCTCTTGTAGTAATAGTTGCCGGTTTCGGAATCGTAGCGTTGGCCGGTGAACAGGAATTGGCAGAAGGCGTCGGGGACTTGGCGGGTGTTGGGGGCGAACCAGTTGGACGAGGTGCCCTGTGCGTTGAAGATCAATGTGTTGCCGTAGGCGTCGTAGTCGTAGGCTTCCACGATGTTGCCGGAGGAGTCCGTCGTGGCCAGAGTCCGATAGAGCAGGTCTTGCAGCGGATAGTACACACCTGCCGGATAGGTCGTTGCGTCTCCGCCGCTACCCGTTGTGATCGCAACGGAGGTTGTGATTTGCAAAAGTTCGTCGAGATAAATCCCCCAGACATATTCGGTGGGCTCAGCACCGTTGAAGTCGGTAATGCACCGCCAGCCAGAATAGACGAAATCAGTCTCCAGCCCGCTGTCGGGAAAAAATTTCCCCGCCCGGCGATTGAGGGCATCGTACCAATAGTCGGCGACCCCGCTCCCGTCGCTCCTCCGCTTGACCTGAATCAGCCGATTGAGGGCATCATAAAAATAAAGATACGTCCCGTCATCGGCCAAGTTTCCGCTTGAGGCACCCGGCACGCCGTCGTAAAGGAACGGAACAACGCCGCCCATTCCATCCTTGACACTTGTTATCTCGTTGAGGCCATTGTGTTGACGAACTTCATTCGTCAGGGCACCACCGACGGGCGTGAACGCCGTCCGTCGCCAATTGCCCAGTCCGTCGAGATCATATGTACGGTTGGTGTCGGTGTTCGGTAACGTAATTGCGGAAGTGATTTGCCCGCCGCCAGTCGCAAGAGTTCCCCGCTGATACTGTCGCAAGCGGTCCACTGAATCATATCCACCGAGCGGAAGGTTGCTCGTTGCATCGAACGGTTCATACAAGTGCGAACGATTTTCCGCGTGGAGCGACCGTTCGCAAAGTTTATTGCTCGCCGGGTCGTAAGCCGTCGTGCAGCCGACGACCGATGAGGGATTGTTGTAAGCGTGCGTTGTGGTGTTGACTCCGCCCGCCAAGTAACGCTTCGTGATTGGCCGACCAGAGCCATCATATCCTAAGCGGTCACTCGATTGATTTCCCCAGGCCGGATTACTCACGCCCGACTGGACAGCGGAATGCGTGCGGTCGTTATTCAACCACGTGCAAATCAGCCCATTGCCGAGCGACGTTTCCGCCACGCGATTCGGCCCCATAAATTCCCAACTGGCAATGTTCGTCCCGCCGGTTGTTTCTTTCACCTGCTTGCGGCGATAGAGAGTATCGAA
The DNA here is from genome assembly GCA_043738845.1 of Planctomycetaceae bacterium. Taxonomy (GTDB): domain Bacteria; phylum Planctomycetota; class Planctomycetia; order Pirellulales; family DASRSE01; genus DASRSE01. Next base: position 7,150 of record JAYUFG010000363.1, on the reverse strand, counting down.
CACGTTCGTCAACTTGCGACCGCTGCGGAAAGTGAATTCGGTCGCCGGGAAAGATTGAAAAGCGGAGTTCGTCGAAGGGTTCAAAGCCCCTGCTTGCGATTCCTCGACCAACCGCGACAGCGAGTCATACGCGAAAAGGGTGCTGCCGACTTCATCGTCAACCGCGAACCGCACTCGCGAGAGACCGTCGTACCGAAAACTTTGAACGGTTGTCCCGCCGATCCCGGCCTGCGGCGTAATGTCGCACCGCGTCCGCCGCCCGACTGCGTCGAACTCGTTGGCAAACACAGAACCATTTTCGTCGGTGTACGTGACCACGTCACCCGCCAAGTTAAAAAGGTACGTTCGCGGAGAACCATCCTGAAAGACCATCACCACCCGCCGGTCGAGCGTATCAAAATTATACCCGGTCGGGTTCCCCCGGTCATCCACCAGTTGAATTACCCGGCTATCCGTTCAATTGTCCGTTTCGCCATGAGTGAAATAGTCTGTTCCATACGTGACCTCGAAAAAGTACCTGAGCGAACTTCGTTCGTGAGACTTCCATCGACCCTTGTATAAGTGGCGTCTCGCCGCTTCTGGACTGGATTGCACGCGGCGAGACGCCGCGTGTACGAGTTTTGACGCCCGGCAGGCCGCCGTTCTTCTCGCGTGATTTGAGTCTGGCTACCATAGGACGCCCTAAACGTGAACCGGTTAGGAATTGGACCGAAATAACTTCCCTGATTTTACTTTGTTTTCGACATGGTTGTTGAGTGATCCTTCCACGCTGCGCTGCTAACCGACAATTGCGTGACTGGGAAGTTAATTCGTGCCGAATCCTTACTGTGGGGCGACGACCTGATTGTCACGAATTGGCGAAGCGAAATCAACACAACCTTGTCGTTGAAACAAACGTCTCTGGGCTGCGCCGCTGGTTGACGAGCAACCCGGCGTTCCCGGTAAGAAGAGCGAATGCCCGGCCCATGCCGCAAATTCGGTATCCAAACCATCTGACGCAAAAACCCGATCAGGCTCGCCATTCTCCCCCGCAATATCGACCGGAACACTTGCGGCGTAACGACTTATGGCCGATGATGGGGGAAGTTCTGTCGGCCCATTTCCGATTGGCAGTCGAGTCGAATATGGTCGGGAATAATTGGGACGGCTTGGCCCGATTCGTAGGGTGGGGAGCAGGACTGCCATGCGACGAGGCCGAAAGACCGTTCGCCAAAATCGGTTTATTACACCGAAGAGCCGATGACATTGAACTAACGGCGAACGGGCGATCCATAAAAGTTTCACACGATTTCTCTCCAGCGCGAAACGGAGCGGCGACTTGGCACTGTCGCAACGAGAATTCAATCGTTGGGTGGACGAACACGCTCCCGCGTTGTTTCGTCTGGCGTTTCGTCTCGTCGGCGACCGTCACGAGGCCGAAGACGTCGTGCAAGATACGTTTCGTTCCGCGTGGAAAAGTCGCGAGTCGTATACTCCGACGGCCGGAGAGCGGGCGTGGCTGGCCGCGATCTTGCGACGCAGGGTGGTTGATCGCTGGCGAAAGCATCCGCAACCTGCGCCCACCAGCGACGAATCGAGTTTAGAAATTGGCGTGCCGGGCATCGACCCGACGGCCAATGAGTACAGCGATGAGATGCAATATGCGTTGAACCAAATTGTCCCGGAACTGCGGGAAACCCTCCTGTTGGTCGTCGTCGGCGAATTAACCCACCAAGAAGCGGCCGACCTGTTGAAGATTCCGCTCGGCACGATCCTGTCGCGTGTGAGTCGCGCACGAGCCAAGCTCCGCGAGTTACTGCTCGCTCGGGCAAGTCGTTGATCACATTTGTTTATGTCCGTTCCATTTAGTTTAGTTCGTTTTCGTTTCCGTCCTGTTTTTGTTTGAATTTGTTGTTGATCTAACGATGTCCTCGTCCGAATTTGATCGTGAGCATGATGAACGCTTGCGCGGCCTGCCGCTGCCGGAGGGGATGATCGCGCGCCTGAAGCAGGTCGCAGTCGCCAGCGACGCCGATCTCGACGCAGCCTTGCGGGACGTGACTCTACCGACCGGTGTTTTGAGTCGGCTTAAAGATATCACCCTCGATGACGATACGCTAGACAAAGGACTGCGAGACGTTCCTGTGCCGGTCGGTTTGGTCGCGAGGTTACAACAACTACCGCCGACGGTTGCACCGCGACGTACTGCGGAAAAAAAGGGGTCGGGAAAAAAGGAACGAGTGGCGGGGCTGCATCGACTGTCGCTTGCGGCGAGTTTGCTGTTGGCAATTGGTCTCTCGATGTTTGGTTGGATTGCGGTGGAACTGGTTAGTTCTTATCAACGGGGACAACTGGCCAAAAACTTGAAGGACCAAGCGGGAAGGGGACTCGTCATCGGACAACTGACGCCAGGAACGAACATTCCGACAATTGACGAAGACAACGGGAAGCTGGTCGCGGTTCCGACTTGGCCCGAGGATTTTTTCCCTTGGGATATGACCGACGATGTACCCGAAAATGGCGTGAATTCAGAGAGTCCGATGTGGACGGATCCCCGCTTCGAGCTTCGCAAGCTCACGGAGCGTTACGGTATATTCGGTGCCGATGCGACGTTTGACCGGCTGCCTGATCTGTCACAGGTTTCCTCGCCTCTTTCTTCCAAGCGACCGTTCGGTGTGTCGCCGCCGCGCATCAAGGGTTACGATTTATTGTTTGCGACATCGAAAGGTGTGCAGCCGGTCGTGTCGCCCAGTGTCAACGAGGCCCTACGAACGTGCACGGTGCCGCTCGTCGTGCGGACCGAAAGTTACGATCTGGCCCGGCGGTTGGTCGCCAACGGATCGTTGCCTGTCAAGGATCAAATTCGCGTGGAGGAATTTCTCGCGGCACAAGAATATCGCTTCACTCCGGTTCTTAGTCCGCGAGTAACCTCGCCAAATGAACCGCGAGTAACCTCGCCAATCGACCTGCAAGTAAGCATTCGCACGGCGGCGGGGGCGTCCCCCTTTGGCAGTGCGGGAACAAGTTTGTTGCAGGTCGCCGTGCAAACGACGATGCGCGAACGACGCGATCTCGAACCACGACATATTACTTTAGCACTGGATGTTTCGGCCAGTATGCGGCACGGCGGACGCTGGGACATGGTCCGGCGGGCTGTTTCTCAATGGACCCCTGAGTTGGGGCCGCAGGATACACTGTCGATTATTGTGTTTCGCCAAGACGCCGAACTCATTGGCACTGATTTTACGCGACAACAGGCTGAAACAATCCGACAGCTTTTGCAATCGGTCGCACCGCGTGGCTCGACGAGCATTGGAAACGGATTGCTGGCGGCGTATGGCGTCTGCCAAAAAACTTCCACGCCGAAAAGTAGTTCGCCCCGTCGGGTCGTGCTCGTCACGGACGGTTTGGCCGAACTTCCCCGTGAAGTTTCCGAGCGAATGCAGAATATGATCGGAGATTTTTTCCGGTCAAATATCACGCTCGATGTGGTTGAACTGTCAGCGGAGAGCCGGGCCACCGAACAGTGGCGGGCATTGTCCCGCAGCGGCGGGGGGCGTTTGCAATCCGCATCCGACGCGGAATCCGTGCAAAATTTATTGCGCGAGATTACTGCGGGTTTACTGCGTGAGGTTACCGCAGGTTCCTTGCGCGAGATTACCACGGCGGAAGCAAGTGAGATCGTCGCCAAGGACGCGAAATTAAGAGTTGAATTCAATCCGAAAACGGTTGACATTTATCGGCTCATCGGACATGATCCGCAAATTAGTCCCAGCAATCCCAGCGTTTCGACCACGGTCGATTTGCACCCTGGCCAGTGTGCGACGGGTTTGTTCGAAGTGAAATTGAAAGGAGACGGCGGCGACGACGTGGCCACGGCGATGTTGACCTGGACTGATGCCCAGTCGGGGCAAGCGAAAACGAGTACGCAAAGAATCAGTCGCTTGCAGTTCGCGAAGACATTTCGCGAGAGTCCCCTGTCGTTGCAAATGGCCGCCGTGGCGGCAGAAACGGCCGAGATATTGCGAGAATCTCCGTTCGCACCAACCGGATCGCATACGCTGGATCGAGTGCTGGCGATTGCGAACACCGCGAATTCGCAAATGGTTGACTGGCCCGGGTTTGCCGAGTTGCGAGCGTTCATCCAGCAAACGGCCAAAGTAAAATCCGCCAACGCAAAAACGAACGCGACTCGCTAAAACCGGCTGAACTTTATTTCTCCTTCAACAACTTCCGCAACACCGTTTGCAAAATGCCGCCGTTGCGATAGTAGTCGAGTTCGACCGGCGTGTCGATTCGCACGCGACAAGCGATTTTCTGTTCCGTGCCGTCCTTCGCGTGAACGGTAACAATCAGCGTCGAGCGGGGTTGCACCGACTCATCGACCGGGATCTCAAACATCTCTTCGCCCGTCAGACCGAGCGATTGCCACGTTTGACCGGTTGGAAACTCCAAGGGCAACACGCCCATCCCGACCAAGTTACTGCGGTGGATCCGTTCAAAGCTCACGGCCAGGACCGCCTTCACACCGAGCAGGTGCGTTCCCTTGGCGGCCCAATCACGACTGCTGCCTGTTCCATACTCGGCCCCGGCCAACACAACGAGCGGAGTTTTTTCCGCATGATACTTGTTCGCCGCGTCGTAGATCGAAAGAGCTTCGCCACCGGGCAAGTGTCGCGTCACGCCCCCTTCGGTTCCCGGCGCGAGCAAGTTTCGTAAGCGAATGTTGGCGAACGTCCCGCGCGTCATCACGCGATCATTGCCCCGCCGCGCACCGTAACTATTGAAATCGACCGGCTGCACACCCTGCTCGACGAGGAATCTTCCCGCCGGACTCTTGGTCGAGATCGAACCGGCAGGCGAAATATGATCGGTCGTGACCGAGTCGCCAAGTGCTGCGAGTACTCTCGCCGATTTGATGGGCAAAATTTTCCCCGGCTCAGGAGCAAGGTCGATCAAAAACGGCGGCTCTTGAATGTACGTGCTGTCGTCTTTCCACTCGTACAGGTCGCCCGTGCTGGTTGGAATTTTGTTCCACTTCGGATTGCTCTCCCACACGCCCGCATAGCGAGCAAGAAACATATCGGGCTTCAACGCCTTGGCCATTGTCGTCGCGACCTCTTCCGCCGTTGGCCAAATGTCCTTGAGAAACACTTCCTTACCGTCTTTCCCCTTGCCCAGCGATTGTTTTTCAAAGTCGATGTCGGTCGTCCCGGCGAGTGCATACGCCACTACCAGCGGCGGGCTAGCGAGATAATTCGCCTTCACATGCGGATTTACGCGACCTTCAAAGTTGCGATTTCCACTGAGAACCGCCGCCACGACCAGATCGCCATCGGTCACGGCCTTGGCCACATGATCGGGCAACGGACCACTGTTGCCAATGCAGGTTGTGCAACCGTATCCGACCGTGTTGAATCCAAGTTTATTGAGCGAGTCGGTCAAGCCGGCCTCGTCAAAGTAATCGGTCACAACCCGCGAGCCGGGAGCCAAACTCGTTTTCACGTAGGGCTTCACGGTCAAACCTTTTTCGACCGCGTTGCGAGCCAACAGCCCGGCGGCGAGCATGACCGACGGGTTGCTCGTGTTCGTGCAGCTTGTGATCGCGGCAATGACGACCGCCCCGTGCGTGATGTCGCAGGAGGAGCCATTCAGGCCGACCTTGCCCGTCCGCTTGATGGCTGCGTCGTCGAGAGCAAAGCCGCGTTCGGCGACGGGTGCCTTCAGTGCTTTGCTAAACGACTCTTTCACATTCTTTAAAGCGACCCGATCTTGCGGCCGCTTCGGTCCGGCGAGGCACGGTTCGACAGAACCCAGGTCGAGTTTGAGAACCTTCGTGAAAGTCGGGACGATCCCGCCATCGGTGCGGAACATCCCCTGTTCTTTATAATAGTGTTCGACCAGTTCGACTTCCTCCGGCGTGCGGCCCGTCTCGCGCAGGTATCGCAGCGTCTCATCATCGACGGGAAAGAAGCCCATCGTCGCGCCGTACTCGGGTGCCATATTACTTATCGTCGCCCGATCGGCGAGCCGCATTTTCGACACGCCGGAACCAAAGAACTCGACGAATTTTCCGACGACCCCTTCCTTCCGCAGAATTTGCGTGACGGTCAAGACCAAGTCGGTCGCCGTTGCACCAGCCGGAAGTTGGCCCGTGATTTCCATACCAACAACCTCGGGCATGAGCATGTACAGTGCTTGCCCGAGCATGACGGCTTCGGCCTCGATCCCGCCGACGCCCCAGCCGACCACGCCGAGACCGTTAATCATCGTCGTGTGGCTATCGGTGCCCACCAGAGTGTCAGGCAGCGCGACCGGCCCGGCATGATCTTCCCGCACGAAGACGCCTTTGGCGAGAAATTCCAAATTGACCTGATGCACGATTCCAACATTCGGCGGAACGACGCGAAAGTTATTGAACGCCTTTTGTCCCCAGCGGAGAAATTCATACCGCTCTTGATTACGCGAAAATTCCAACTCGACATTTTGATCGAGCGAACTTCCTTGACCAAAAAAATCGACCTGGACCGAATGGTCGATGACCAAATCGACCGGGATCAAAGGATTGATCCGTTGCGGATTTCCACCGAGCCGCTGCATGGCCGACCGCATTGCGGCCAAGTCCACGACGCACGGAACGCCGGTGAAGTCCTGCAACACGACCCGGGCGGGCTTGAAGGGGATTTCCAACTCGGCCGGTTTGGCGGCCTGCCACGCCGACAGATTTTTCACGTCCTCTTCGGTCACTTCGTAACCATCGCAATTGCGGAGGAGCGATTCGAGCAACATCCGAATCGAATACGGCAGATGCGAAATTTTCCCGTGGCCGAGCGATTCGAGTTTGCTCAGCCGATAGATGCCGATCTTTTTCCCCCGGCATTCAAACGTATCACGGGCATGAAAAGGGTCTTGAACACGTTGGTTAGCAACATTCATGGGCGGAAATGGGGTAAGGTAAAATTGCGTTGTCGGACCGGTCTCTAAACGGCGATCTCTTGAAATGGCGAGCCGGAGGGCGTAAGCCCCCGGTGTCTTCGTCTTTTGTTTCGTCTTTGTCCTGCGGGAAGTCTCATTCCAGAAGAGCTATCACCGCCACGAATCACGCCCCCATTGTACCGCACCGACCGCCCGTCGGGGCAGGGCAATCGCACGTTAAATGGCTTGTTTTCCG
>JAYUFG010000362.1:0-11836 GCA_043738845.1 Planctomycetaceae bacterium | reverse complement strand
CGTCGAGCCGGGAGCAACATTGCCACCCCAGTTCGTGATGTCGCTCCAGTTTTGGCTGGTATTCGTGCTGTTCCAAGTCTGATTGGCGGCTTGGACGGTGGGGGCGAAAACCAAACCGGTCACGGCCAAGCAGGCGATTGCCCGCTGAAGGGATTTGCCGCTCGAACGAGCGAACAGGCGACGAGAATTTAGGGTCGGCATCACAAGACTCCTCCGAGAAAATGTAGTCTTTCCTGCGAACCGTAAGGGTCGCTTAGAAAATCGAACTGGCAAAGCAATTTGAACTTAAATAACAGTCACCGCTTAGCCGAACTTTGAGGTACGGACGGATTTTTGCAGCCCGAAGGGCTGAAATCTTTCAACCCAGGGCAACGCCCTGGGAAAGACATCGCAACGTCCCACCGGGGCAAAATACACGGTTATTTCGCCCTTTCAGGGCTGGTTCTTCGGTTGCTGACTCTTGTCCCAGGGCGTTGCCCCGGGCTGAAAAATTATTGCCTTTCAGGCAACTGACTTTTTAACGCGACTATGTTCTTTAGCGCACTTATTTCTTTAGTTCAGGGGCGAATAAAAACTCGGACGGGTCGAGGGCGATGTCGCAAATGCGAACCTCGTCAATCCAGCCTTCAAACCATTGATCGGGAAAACCGGCGACCTTACCCCGCCCGATGGACCATTCGGCGTCGTTACTTCCATTGCCCAACGCGGTTGAACCGGTCGTTGGCAACTCTGTCCGGGCTTGTAGATGATAGCCTTGGCCATCCAGGGCATCGACATACAGCGACAACCAGCGGCCGTCGCTCTGGGCAGCCACATTGTACCAGTGATTTTCAAGCAGGTCGAGCTTTTTTTCAACAGTTTGATGCAGTCGATTGTTTTCATCCAGAAAGCTCACGGCGAAGTGTCCCTCCGCCGTCACTTGAAAGGCCAGTCGCGGTGGCACATCGACCACGGGCAGAGCCGGGGCACCATCGCGGCCGACAAATGTTTGCACCCCGCGCTTCCAATTCACCGCTTTGACCGAGGCTTCGATCGTCCATTGCGTCGGAGTGATCTTTTGAATGTCCAGCGGCGCAGCATGACTAAACGCCGAACGAGTGTAAACATCGCGCGTGGCCCATTCTTTCCAGTGTGTATTATCGAGACAACGGGTATTGGGCTGACCCGATTGGGGGACCAGCTTGGCCGGAATGTCCTCGGAAAACTGCGGCTGACTTTCGGCCGCGTAGGTGAACAGGTCATTGCCGTTGAACGACGAATCGACCGTGCCGCAGATGGGCGAGGTGTTACCCTGCGTGTCGGGCACCAGGTCGCCCACCCGATGATCCTCGAACCGCCAATAGGCGACGACGTGCCGATCACGATCACGTTGCGCCATCGAACGGACGAATGATTCGCCGGTCTCTTCGTACAAGGTAAACTTAGAATCCTTGTGTTCGAGTCGCGCGGCAGAATTGGCGGTCAGCTTTTGCATTACTGACGGCACCTTGCCCGGCTTGGCATTTACCGTTAGATCGACTTCGCCTTTGAAAACGTGGACGCGATGGCTGCCGCTCGGCGCGACCTCGACGCCAAACTCGGTCCCTTGGTCCATCATGGTCGCATCGGGCGTGAGAACTGTGAAGCCGCGGGCCTCGGGAGTGGTGATCTCGGCAGTCAATTTGCCCAGCGTGAGGCGGACACGACTTGGCGATTCAATGCCAAAGGACGCTGGACCTTGCAGGATGACCCGGGCACCAATATCGAACTGGACCTCCGCGATGCCGGAAGCCAAGTGGAGCGAGCGGCCGACCGCCAAAGCTCCGCCTGCCTCGGGCGGAGCCTGCTCGTCCAGCCAGTGACAGCCGTCGGACAGAATCAACCGGGCAACATACTGCGGTGCTGCCCTTTCGGACGGCACGGCATTCGGCCACAAGATCGTCCATGCCGCGAGGCCGCCAGCCACCAGAAAACCCGCCGCAAGAAATAGGCCCGCCAGCGAGAACAACGTAGTTCGGCCATTCGACCAGAACCAAGAGCTAGAGGGGGTGAGATGCTGGGCAATGGGTGCTGTTGTCGAAATGGGTGCTGTTGAAGTTTTACCAGTTTCAGCTTGCCCAGTTTTGTTGTCGGGTGACGCTTTATCTCGTGCCAGCAAGGCGGGCAGAGCGAGCGTGACTTCGAGGTATTCGGAATAGAGCCGTCGAACAGCCGCGTTTTCGCGCAGGAGTTGCTCAAAATCCGCGATTTCGCACTCCGTCAACTCACCCTCTCGGCTGGCCGTCACGAAGCCATGAACCAGTTCGAAGTGGTCCCGGCGGCCCGAATCGTCAGGCTCCGGTTGTTCCGTATCCATGTGTTCCGTGTTCATGAACGATTCTCGCGACGTAATTGCATTTCGATACATTCCGTCAAGGCCCGTCGGATACGCGAGATCGCCATATACGTCCCGTTCAGGGAGCGACCGAGGTCGGCGGCAATGGTCTTGATCTTGATCCCGTCAGCATAAAAACGGCGCAACATATCCCGCGCTTCGTCTCCCAGCTTCTGCATACATTCGGCCAAGGCCGTCTGTCGGTGGTCTTCTTGCAGCGGCGGTTGGGTCATTTCCTGAATCAAGGCTTCCGCCACGTCCTCGCGCAGCACCCGCCGCGCCAGTCCATTGCGCCGCAATTGCGTGCGGGCGATATTTCGAGCAATCGTGCGCGACCAAGCTGGGAAATCGCTGTTGGGCTGAAAATCGGCAAACTGCCGCCACAACGTAACTCGGGGCTCCTGAAGGACTTCCTCTGCGTCCTGCCAATTCGGAACTAACGCATGCACACAGGCCGCCAAGGCACTTTCATGCTTGGAAATTAAAGCCAGGAATTCGGAATCCGAATTGTCTTGGCGCGGCAAACCGCGCGCAGAATGGTCCATATCGTCAAATAACTCCAGGCCGACCAAACCTAACATGAATTCTGGCTATTTTTTGTTTTGTTGAGATCACGGTATTCCACTCCGTTGAAAATGGGGCTTTCGGGGGCGAGGAACACTAACGACTGGGGCATACAATAACGGTCAAAACTATTGAAAATATAGGAAACAGACTGGACAAGAGTCGTGCGTCGATCCTACTTGAAGTCCGTCCTTGTTCCTTCGCGCACTTTTGTTCCTTTGCGGTAAAATAATAGCCATCGCGAAGGAGCAAAGAGCACGAAGGGTCAACACCTACAAGTCGTCATGTTGAGGGTTCGGAAGACGACTCATTTAATTTTACCGGTCATCGCGACAGTTCTTGATGATTCCGTCCTTAGCGCAAAGATCGCGAAGATTCGGGATCAGCGCATTCCGCGCGGCGCATGGATCGTGAAACGGTGTCGTTGTGCCACGTTGCTGGAAGGTTTCGCGCGGAGGACGCAGAGAAAGTCACGGAAGGAAAACGATTTCGTCTTGCCAAAACATTGCAGATCCTGGTCCGGCGGACCCGACGGCTGAATGACAGCCTATTTCTTATGTGCTGCCGACCAGTCTTGCCATTTTTTGAAGGCCGCATCGCGCGCGTCGGCGTCGGAGAAGCCGATCGTGTTCAAGTTGTAGAGCAACGTTTCGTTCTCGACGAGAACGTCGTAGCCATAGTCCTTCGGGTTTTGTCCTGTCAAACGAAGCGACGCGCACAGAGCCACATCGCGGACCTGAATCGCGGTGGGGCCAACCTTGTTCGGCACGGCCAAATGCCCCACCGTCGTTTCTTCTTTGAAAGAGGCTTCCATCGCTGGCAGATCTTCCTGGCCACCATGTTTGGCCAGGACCATGAACGCTTGCTGTTTGTAAAAACCAGCCGTTGGTTGCTGGACGACGACCCGCGCTGGCACGACCCCCTCGGGCAACTGATACGTCACTGCAAGCGTCAAATTCATGCGGGGCGTATTGGCAAAGTTCTTGTCCACAGGGCGAGAGATCCATTGGGCGACGAGTTTTTTGGGAAGGCCGTCGTATTCTCCCGCTACAATCGCTGGGCCGAGAGTGCTGCGGCCCTGCTGGGACAATCCGGCGATCCAGGTTCCCGTGCTGTCGTTGATTTTGACCTGTTCGTCGGTGGTGGCGAACAAAATCGCCGTGGCGGCTCCGGTGGACATGACGGTTCGCCCCGCGCGATAGACGGTCGTCAACTGGGCCGTCATGAAAGTTTGACACCGCAGTTCGAGCAGTTCGCTAACTTTGCTGGGACGGTCGGCGATGGTGGCCAGGAGGTCGGCATCGGCTTTTTGCATTTCGACGAAAAGTTTTCGCGCACTTTTTCCGCCGCCGTATTGCTTCTTGAATTTTGACCAGGCGGGCAGATCGGTCGCTTGTGTCTCGGTCGTGTCGTCGGCGAACTCCTGCAACCTGCGCTGAAAATCATTCGCCAGCACCGTCGTCAACAATTGTCGTGCGCGGATGCGAACCTCGAGGTCGGGATGGTCGGCCGCTGCGGTCAACGCCACCTTGGTCGCGATCCCCAACTTGCCAAGTTCCTCCATTGCCGTTTCTCGTCGGGAACAAGTGTCGTCGCCCAATTGAAGAATGAGGGTGGCGATTTTCGCGTCACGAATTTTCGGGTCGGCGGTGTGATTTTCCGCGGAGGAGGGACGGTCGTCCGCCAAGGAGATTCCCCGGTTCGTCAGCGACATTGCCAGAATCAGCAATGCGACCGGAAACACGCGCCGTGCAAGTTGCAACACGCTGGGCCGCATGAGGACGACTCCTAAAGTCGGAGCAAAAGAAAACGGTCGGGTGGGAATGTGGGTTTCGTAGAACGGGTCTCACGATCCCTTCTATCATAGTTGCTGGACGACCGATTTGTCCATCTTCGTTTTTGAGCCGATTTTTTCCGTGTTTTCGTCAGGAATCGGCGGAAGGAGCCTTCTCCCGCACACAAAAAAGCGATTGCTTATTCCATTCGCACGAGCAGGTCGCCCGCTTCGACGGGTGAGCCGGGTTTAACGAGAAGTTCGGAAACCTTGCCATCGAGTTCGGCGTAGATCGTCGTTTCCATTTTCATCGCTTCGAGAGCCAAGAGCTTTTGACCCTTCACGACTTCATCGCCGACCTGGGCGGCGACGTTCACGACAAGTCCCGGCATCGGCGCGGCAATCTGACGGGGGTCGTTCACGTCGGCCTTTTGACGACGAATAATCGCCGATTCGACCGAGGCATCCGCCACCGTGATCGAGCGAGGTTGACCATTCAACTCAAAGAAGACCGTCCGCCGACCGTCGGGGTGCGCATCTCCCACCGTCACGAGTTTAAGAATCAGCGTCTTCCCCGACTCAATCTCGACCGCGATTTCCTCATTGTTTTGAATCCCAAAAAAGAAAACCGGCGTCGGCAGCGTACTCGTGTCGGAATAATTCGTCTGATGCTGGACGAAATCCTGATAGACCCGCGGATAGAGAATATAGGTGATCGTCTCTTGATCGTTCGGTTCGTGACCGAGAATTTTTTGCAGTTGCACCTTCGTCGCCGCAAAGTCGATTGGCTTCAGCGACTCGCCGGGGCGACCGGTCATCGGCTCGATCCCGCGCAACACGCGGGCTTGCACCTGCGGCGGAAAACCACCGGGCGGTTGTCCCATCCGGCCAGCCAAGAGATCAACGACCGACTCAGGAAACGCCAAATCCTTTTTCGGATTGAGGACGTCATTCGCGGTGAGATTGTTCGTGACGAGGAACAACGCCATGTCGCCGACGGACTTGGAGGTCGGCGTCACTTTGACAATGTCGCCGAGCAGTTGATTCACCGCTGCGTAAGTGCGACAGACTTCATCCCAGCGGTCGCCAAGGCCCAAAGCCTTCGCCTGTTCCAGGAGATTTGTAAACTGACCACCCGGCATTTCGTGCAAGTACAAATCGGGGTCGGGTGCCATCATGCCGCTTTCAAACGGCGTGTAGTATTGTCGCACAGCGTCCCAATAGTGGGCCGTTGTGCGAAGGGTTTCAACGTCGAGGCCCGAATCGCGAGGACCAAACCGTAATGCCTCGACCATCGAATTGAGATTCGGTTGAGAGGTCAAACCGGCCATTGGTGCCAAAGCACCATCACCAATATCGAGGCCAACTTCGGACGCCTTCAGCACGCTCGTCGCCGACATGCCGCTGGTGTCGTGCGTGTGAAAGTGAATGGGAATGCCAATTTCCTGCTTGAGCGTTTTGACGAGGAGTTCCGCTGCGTAAGGTTTGCACAGACCGGCCATGTCTTTAATGGCTAGGATGTGCGATCCCATTTTTTCCAATTGCTTGGCCAGATCGACGTAATACTTGAGACTGTACTTACTGCGAGCCGGGTTAAGAATGTCGCCCGTGTAGCAAATCGCCGCTTCACAAATTCCGCCGTACTTTTGGACGGCTTCCATGGCGACCTGCATGTTCGGCACCCAATTCAAAGGATCGAAGATGCGAAAGACGTCCATGCCTGCGGAAGCCGATTCTTTCACAAAGGCTTGCACAACATTGTCGGGATAGTTGGTGTATCCGACGGCGTTCGAGGCCCGCAACAACATTTGAAATAGGATGTTGGGGATTCGCGCACGAAGGTCGGACAAGCGTTGCCAAGGACACTCTTTCAAAAACCGCATCGACGTATCGAACGTCGCCCCGCCCCACATTTCGAGCGAAAACAGTTGCGGAAAAAGTCGGGCATAAGCATCGGCGACCTGCATCAGATCGTAGGTCCGCATTCGTGTCGCGAGTAATGATTGATGCGCGTCACGCATCGTCGTGTCGGTAAAGAAAAATTGCTTTTGAGCGAGAACCCACTTAGAGAATTTCTCGGGTCCAAGTTGCAGCAGCTTTTGTCGCGTTCCGTCCGGTGGAGCAACGGTCATGTCCACGTTGGGCACAGGAGCCGGGTCGCGGCGTTTTCCGACCGGACGACCTTTGACCGTTGCGTTTCCGTTGACGATGGTTTCACCCATGTATTGCAACAGCTTCGTCGCCCGATCCTTCCGCAGGACAAAGTTGAACAGGTCGGGCGTCTCGTCAATAAAGCGGGTGGTGCATTGCCCGGCGAGAAAAGTTTTGTGCGTAACCAAATTGACAAGGAACGGAATGTTCGTCTTCACGCCGCGAACGCGAAACTCTTGCAAGCAGCGTTCAATTCTCGCCGCAGCATCGACGAAGCGCCGCCCACGAGCCGTCACTTTTACAAGCAACGAATCATAATACGGCGTGACGACCGCACCACTGAACGCAGTTCCTGCATCAAGCCGAATTCCCATCCCGCTCGCCGAACGATAAGCGGCAATTTTTCCATAGTCGGGCAAGAATTTGTTCTCAGGATCCTCGGTCGTTACCCGACATTGAATTGCAAAGCCCGTCGTGCGAACCGCTTCTTGATTGGGTAATCCGATTTCCGGATCGGACAGAGGAACACCCTGCGCAATGAGAATTTGGCTTTTGACAATGTCCGTGCCGGTGACTTCTTCCGTCACCGTGTGTTCGACTTGAATTCGCGGATTAACCTCAATGAAATAAAACTCGCTCGTGTCGGCGTCAACGAGAAATTCGACCGTGCCCGCGTTTTCATAATTGACCGCCCGCCCGATGGACAAAGCAGCTTGGCAAATGCGGTCCCGAAGTTTCGGATCGAGGTTGGGCGAAGGGGCAATTTCGACGACCTTTTGATGTCGCCGTTGCACGGAGCAATCGCGATCAAACAGATGGACCAGATTTCCGTGCTGATCGCCGAGCAACTGCACTTCGATATGTCGTGCCCTTTGGATGTATTTTTCGATGAAGACTTCGTCACTGCCAAAGGCGTTGAGCGATTCTCTCTGGGCCTGTTCGAGATTGTTAGCCAACTCGGCGGCGGTGAGGACGACGCGCATTCCGCGACCACCGCCCCCCTTGGCTGCTTTGAGAATTACTGGGAAGCCGAGTTTCGCGGCAATTTTGCTCGCTTCGTCGAGACTCGTGACGGCCCGATCACTGCCAGTGAGGATCGGCACGTTCGCCTTCGCGGCGATTTCTCGCGCGGCCGTTTTGTCGCCCAGGTTTTCCAGCGATTCAATCTTCGGACCGACGAATGTGATGCCCGCCGCAGTGCAAGCCCGCGCGAGTTCCGGATTTTCTGATAGGAATCCATAGCCGGGGTGGATTGCGTCAATTCCGTGGAGGCGACAGACGGCAATGATCCCTTCGATGTCGAGATAGGCTCGAATGGGTTCGCCCGTCTTGCCGACTTTGTAGGCTTCGTCGGCTTTGAAGCGATGCAAGGCGTAGCGATCTTCGTGGGAATAGATGGCAACGGTGCGAATACCCAACTCGTGGGCAGTGCGAAACACACGGATCGCAATCTCGCTGCGATTGGCGACCAACAACTTGCGAAAAGGCTTCATGGAACCGAGGACGTTCGAGAAAGGGGCCGTGACACGAATTTTCCGCCGAAATCGGGCAGATTATTGTCCCTATCGTACACCAGTGCCGTAGATTCGCCAGTCCTGAGCGACATTCCAGTCCGCCATCCGCTGCAAAATAAACCGCCCACCTTGAGAATTCAGAATACAGGTATCAGCGGAGCTTATGTTCCTGCCAAAATCAGCATTGAATCGCCGGGCATGGCCTGAATAATTTTCCGCCCGTTCGCTACGAGTCCCTTGTCTTTCCCCGCTTATCAATACCAGCGTCGTGACTACATTTTTATTCCACGAGTGAACAGGGATGTCCTTCACGGGTGACGAGCGGCAGGACTTTTGGCTGATAGATGGATGTGTAGGCGGTGCCGGTGCGGTGGACGTTGAGGGCCTCTGGACTTTCCCAGCGTTCGGAAAGCAGAAACCGTTTTTCGTCGACCTGCGAGTGATAGACCTCGAATCGAATACATCCCGGTTCTGTGCGTGAGAGTTTTGCCGCTTCCGCCAATAGTCCCCTTACCGTTGTGATCTGTGCGGCATCGTTGACCGACAGCCAGACATTAAGATAGAGCATTGAAAAATCTCCATGAGAGGATTGAAATCGAAATTGTGTGACCGCCGGGGCGAGCCATTTTTACCATGATTGAACGGGATTGACCACGAGCGTCGCGCGTTATTTTGCGATGGGGGAAAATTGGAGCTTCCGCCGAAAACGCAAAAACGAAACGGCGAAGGTGGAGACCTTCACGGCTTAGAATTGCTAGCGTCGGAAAATTCTGCCCAGTTCTCCCGGACCATGCTAAGTCGGGCAGTTTACAGGCGATGGCAACCGTGTCGAGGTTACGCTTTTTACTCGACGCATCGAAAATGCCGAAGGTGACGTGGATAGGGGATCGTCTCGCGACCTGGGCCGCGGGATCGAACAGCCAACGGAATGTGGAGTGCTGGCATGAAGCCAATTCGCCGTCGTCGATCATTGTGGCCATTCGTCGCGCTATTGATTGCGCTGTTCATACTCAGTCTTACCGCGCCGCAATTGTGGCTGCGTAACGGTGACGTTCCGGTTCGCAATGCGCACATTCCACCGGTCGCCCCGGTCAATGATATTGTCCTGCCCGATATTCAGCCCCGTGTCGGCGAAATGTCGAGAACGCCTGTAATCCCGGTCGCGTTTGGCAACAGTCGCAGGCTGGAGACGCCGATCTCGGCGACGATTGGTCCGGCAATTCCGACGTTTGAAGAACCGCTGCCGCTGATTGGTACGCAGTGGCAGCCTGCGGTCGTTCCCGAGGTCGCGATGTTGCCACACATCGAACCCACACCATTGGAAACGCTGCCTCTCAAGTCACCGAATCTTTCCGAAGTCGAACGGTCGAAAGAATTGTCGCCAGAGCAGACGCAGGCCGCCGATCCCTTGGCAGGGCGAATTCCGACAACACTCATAGCGCAGCTAAAGCAACTTAGCGAGTGTGTAGAATGTCACGAATGGGCCGAGTCGATCCTCGCTCGCTTGCAGTTGTTAGTCTCTTGTCCGACCAGCGGCGAAGAAAAAACCGACCAGATTCTGGGCGAATTGAAAAAACTCGGTGAGGACGGAACGCGACTGGCACAAGAGACGAAAGACCGAGAGGTCGTCCTGCATGTTGTCCGCTTGCAGTACGCGCTGACTCGCCGGTTGGACGTGTGGGACAAAGTTTATCGTGGGGCGTTGCCCTCGACGGCGGAAGCGTTTGCTCGCGCGAGCGATCATCAGCGGCTGTCCGCCAGCTTGGCCCATCTCGACAACGTGCCGCTTCCGACCGAACAGGGACCATCGCTGCGGGAATACTTGTTTTTGGATGCAATTCGCAACGCGTTACGAAATGAAACGACCGATACCGATCCTCGCGAACCTCGGGCGGTCGCCCTCCGCACGCTCACACGGTTGGAACGCTTGAATCTTCCGACGAAACGCTGGACGACGAATGACCACCTCGCCCTGACGACCTTGTCGGAGGAGTTGCGCGATTGGGCTTTGGAAACCGTGACGGCCGATCAGGTTTTGGTTCAGATCGAACGCTTTGAACAGACTCGCGACGCACAAAATTCACGCGAACTAGCCCTGCTCGCGCGACGTTTGACGTTTTCGCCCGACCCTGCGCAGCAGGCGGTCGGAAAGCAAATTGAAAATCATTATCGCAATTCGAATTTGCGGATCGCCATTTCGGATTCGTTGCTCAATCGCTATGTGAGCGAGCCGCGAACACAAACGGCACCGGTGCAGGATACGATTCTCGGCGTGCCGGTCTCGGGTTGCAGCACGACGACGAATCAGTTGTCGATTCGGCTGTTACCCGACAATGGATACCTGCGGCTGTGCGTGGAAACGCGGGGCGTGGTGAATTCGCAAACGGTTTCTTCGAGTGGCCCGGCGACGTTTCACAACGAGGGTGAATCGCATTTCACCGCCCAAAAAATGATCCGCATTGGTACCAACGGTTTGCGAGTTAGTCATGCCACAGCCGACGCGAACATGAACAGCGCGCTCCAGGATATAGAAACTGAATACGACACTTTCCCGCTGGTTGGTTCGATTGTCCGGAACGTCGCCAAATCGCAGTTTGATCGCAAACAGCCCGAGGCGCATGCCGAGGCCGAAGACAAAGTGCGTGCCAAGGTGAAAACTCAACTGGACGCCGAGACCGATACTCGGCTGGCGGAAGCGGAAAACGATCTACAAACGCGGGTGTGGATGCGGCTGCAAAAACTCGAGCTTGATCCGAGCATCTCTTCGATGACCACGACCGAGCAGCGAGTGATCCTGCGAATTCGCTTGGCGGGCGACGAGCAATTGGCGGCTTACACTCCCCGCCCACAGGCTCCCGCCGACAGTTGGGCCAGCCTACAAATTCATCAGTCGGCGATCAATAACGCTTTGCGAAACTTGAAGTTGGAGGGGCGCACATTCACTCCCCCGGAATTGTGCATTTATTTATCCGAGCGATTGGCACTGCCGAAGTTAGCCGCCAAGAAGGACGAACTCTCTGCGGATGTGAAAATCACTTTCGCCGATCACGACGCGATTGCCGTTGATTGTCGCGATGGTCGCCTGACTTTGACCGTGTCGATTGCCGAACTGTCGAGTGAGAAAAACCAATTTCGCGACTTCGCCGCACATATTCGATACAAAGCCGATCCGAACGACTTGAAGGCCGGTTTAAGTCGTGACGGTGTGATCGAATTACTCGGAGACCATCTGAATGTGCGGACGCAGGTCGCTCTGCGGGGCGTCCTGGCAAAGCTGTTTCCGAAGGAAAGGCCGTTGCCGCTGTTGCCCGACGCTTGGTTGAACGATCCGCGGGTGAAGGATTTGAACATCACGCAGTTCACGGCGGACGATGGCTGGATTGGATTGGCAATTGGCCCAGCCACGCGCACGGCGACCCTTGTAAAACCGACGAACCTTCGGTAAGGATTTGCGCATCAATAACGGTCGTCGTCGCCTTT
>JAYUFG010000361.1:0-11839 GCA_043738845.1 Planctomycetaceae bacterium | reverse complement strand
CTCTTGATGCACGAGGGTCGCTTGAACTCCAATGACTCTTAAAAATAATCCCGACCCAGATTGGAATAACCGCGCCGACTCCTTTTCCGCAATGCGGTGCGAATGGCCCGTCAGTTCCCCCTCAGCGAGTACGAGATGGGATAACGCGCGCGCACCATTCGGAATTTCATCAACGCTTTGCACCAACAAGTCGCCATGTCGATAAAGAGCCATGCAAACCTCGTGAACAGAATGGTCATCCGCTGAATCGGCCATTCCTGGGCTAAGGCAGATCAACAAAAATGTATCTTACATTTAGAATTATCTCAAACGGAATGAAGTTCGCAATACCCTTTCTTGACTTTTTCGGCGATCAGCGTGACGGCATGTTTTGTGCCGCAGCATTGTCGTCACATGACTCGGTTTGCGTCGTTTCTTCGGTGAGACCGATTTGTCTTCTATCCGCCGTCGGAACAAACACGAACAAACGACGGGAATCGTGGCACGCCGCCGTCGGAAAGTTCCTGATACCGGAACGTAATCAGACTGCCGATTGCCGGTGGATGTTCCCGTTCGGCATCCGACAAACCGGTCCCAACCGAAAACTGCGTCCCATCGGCGAGTTGCACGAGCAACGCTCCCAGACGCCCTTTGTGCCGACCTTTGCCCGGCTGATGTTCGAGTACGCGGGCTTCGGCATCGAGAAATCGTTTGACTTTGAGCAGCGTGTTTGACCGGCACGTTTCGTCCAACGAACCTGGTTGTTGGAGCATGACCCCTTCTCGCCCCTTCGGCCAAGATGCGGTTCAATTCCGTGAGCAAATGCTCCCGATCACGACACAAAAGTTGCGGCAAGACCGACGTAAACTCCGAGCTTTTCTCGGAAAGCATTTTTTGAAAATAACATTGCGCTCACAATTCTCTAACAATTCAGCCGTAGGATGCTGCTATCTAAAAGGTGTTAAAACATCCCTTTCGAGGACCGTTGAATCCCCTTTCACAGGAGACGAAAGCATGAGAACTGGACTGACTTTTTTGGCCCTCTTCGCGTTCGGTTTAGCTCAGGCCCACGCAGCCGATGGCATCCCCAAATATGAGAAAAGCAAAGCTGGTGTGTCGGGCACGATCAAGAGTGTCGGCTCGGACACGATGAACAATTTGATGACCTATTGGGGTGAAGGCTTCAAGGCCCAATATCCGAACGTGCAAATCGAAGTTGAAGGCAAGGGTTCTGCGACCGCTCCCCCAGCCCTCATTAAAGGAACCTCCACCTTTGGCCCGATGAGTCGTCCGATGAAGAAGCAAGAAGAGTCGGATTTTGAATCCGCGTTCGGATATAAACCGACCAATGTTCCAAGTGCGCTCGATACGCTCGCCGTGTTCGTACACAAAGACAATCCGATCAAGGGTTTGTCGATGCAACAAGTCGATGCGATTTTCTCGAAGACCCGCAAACGGGGCAACAATAAGGACGCGGTGACTTGGGGAGATGTTGGACTGACGGGCGAATGGAAAGACAAGCCGGTCGTGTTATACGGTCGCAACGCAGCGTCGGGAACTTATGGATATTTCAAAGAACACGCCCTGTCAGGTGGCGATTATAAGTCGAGCGTTAAGGAACAACCGGGTACCTCGGCCGTCGTGCAAGCCGTCGCCGCCGATAAGTTCGCGGTTGGTTACGGCGGGATCGGTTATTTGACGGGCGACGTTCGCGCCGTACCACTCGATCCAGATGCGGGCACAGAGTACGTCACTGCGGAAGCGGCTCACGCTTACGATGGGACGTATCCGATGGCCCGATATTTATTGTTGTACGTCAACAAAAAACCAAATACGGAACTTGACCCGCTCCGTCGCGAGTTCTTGAAATACGTTCTGAGTGAGGAAGGCCAAAAAGATGTCGTCAAGGACGGCTACCTTCCATTGCCAGCGAAAGTCATTGAAAAGGCTTTGAAGTCGATGAGCCAATAATTCGCTCGTCGGCAACAACGCCTTTCTTAAAATTTACGGCGTCATTCGAGATGAGAATGCAGTAGTTCGCTGGTTGTAAGCTGCTGCTTCTCATCGTTTAGGGCATCAAATTTGTAGGTCAGCAAGCGGCAGTATTTCCGGCAAGTTTTTTCCATGTCCACACCAGCACCCAAATCGATAACCGGTAGGTCGCGGATTCGCAAAACGAGTCGCCGCGTGCAGTGGACGGATCGAATTGCCCGTTATCTGATTGCGGCGGGCGGCATTGGCACGATTGTCGCCGTCGTGGTTGTGTTCTTGTTTCTCGGGTCGGTCGTCGTCCCGTTGTTTCTGCCATCCTCGGCGAGCGAACCACAACACATTGCCGCGTCGGAACTCAAGCAAAAACTGCTGCGGATGGGTTGCGATGAACATCAAACGCTGGGCTGGACCCTCTTGGATGATGGAAGTCTTCAGACGTATCGTATCGACAACGGTCAAGTCCTCTATCACAAATCGCTGATTAACGACGCGAAGCCGACCGCCGTTTCATTTGCTCCCGATGGTGAGCGGGTCGCCCTGGGATTCGAGGATGGGAGTGTACGTCTGGGTCGGTTGGGATACGAAGGTGGATTTTTGTCGGTAGAAAAAGCCCCGGAAAAATACCGCGACCTGAAAAAGGGTGAGTCTTATAGTGTCGAAGAGGATTTATTCACGCGAGTTTCGGACGACAATTTTCGCCGCCAAAAACTCATCGCGGAATTTGACGTCGCGGTACCACCGAAAAAGCCCGCGCCCATCGTGAAGATCGATCATATGATTCTTCCGGATGGTGGACCGATGTTTTGTGCGCTCACGTCCGACGGAACTCTTACCTTTAACCGTGTCTCCAAGCGAGTCAATGCGATCACCGATGAAGTAACGCTTGCGGTGAAAGGTGGTTCCATTGCTCTGCCGGAAACAAAAAATGGACTGCCTGAGTTTCTGGTCGTGACGGGACAAGGTGATGCGGCTTATGTCGCTTGGTCCGATGGTCGAATGTTGCGATACGATGCGCGGGATCTGGCCCATCCGGCAATGGTCGAAGAAATTCGCTTGTTCACCGAACCCGATGCGAAACTGACGCAACTACAAGTCTTAGTCGGGCGCACGACGTTGCTGGCGGGTGATTCGCTCGGGCGTGTGCGAACTTGGTTCGGCATGAAACCCGAGCCGAAATCCGACAAAGTCGAAACCGTGATGTCGCACGATTTTACGGGGCCTAATACTGTATTGCCTGCGCCGAGTACGGCGGGTTCCACTTCGCCGAGTACGGCGGTGACCAGCCTCGCCGTTAATCCGGTTTGGCGAATGTTTGCGGCGGGTTACGCCGACGGGTCGGCCCGGCTGTTTTATGTTACGAGTGAACGACTTTTGGCGGACGTTCGACCGAGCGGCTCTGGGCCGATTCAAGGGCTGTTCATTGCTCCGCAGGGAAATGGACTGGCGGTCGCGACGGCGGCGGGGATCACTCACTGGGGCATTGACCTTAAGCATCCCGAAGTGACCTCCTCGGCCCTCTTTACAAAAGTTTGGTACGAAGGCTTTTCAGAACCGTCTCACGATTGGCAATCGTCCAGTGGAACCGATGATTTTGAGAAAAAACTCGGCCTGATGCCCCTCATTTTCGGCACGCTTAAAGCGACCTTTTATTCGCTGATGTTCGGCGGGCCGCTGGCATTGATGGCGGCGATTTACACGAGCGAGTTTCTGCATCCGCGAACCAAGTCCCGCGTTAAACCGGTCATTGAAATGATGGCCAGCCTGCCGAGCGTCGTACTTGGATTTTTGGCGGGCATCATTTTTGCAAAAATGCTGGAACCACTCGTGCCCCGGGTGATGACGGCGTTCGTTACGGTTCCTTTGGCGTTTTTGTCGGGCGCGTATTTGTGGCAATTGCTTCCGCGCCCGGCCGCCTTACGTTGGGCACGCTGGAAGTTCGGTGCCATACTCCTATTGCTGCCGATGGGCGTTGCGGCGGCTTGGCAACTCGGTCCGGTCTTCGAGCGATGGCTGTTCGAAGGGGATTTGTTGGACTGGCTGAGTAATAAAGAAAAGTTTGGCTCTGGTTTCGGCGGGATTTTTATCCTACTCTTGCCGCTGTCGGCATTTTTCGTTGTCTGGGTCACCAGTCGCGAAGTTAATCCTTGGTTACGTGCGGTCGGGAGCGGTCGTTCGCACATCCAACTTGGTCTGATTGAATGTTTCAAGCTGCTCGCCGGAATCGTCACGACGGTCGGCTTAGCTTGGATGTTCGCGACGATCTTGGATTCCTTCGGGGTTGACCCGCGTGGCAAGGGAAATATCTTCGATACTTACGTGCAGCGAAACTCGTTGATCCTGGGTTTTATGATGGGTTTCGCAATTATCCCGATTATCTATACGGTTGCCGAGGACGCATTGTCGAGTGTACCGCAACATTTGCGGAGTGCGTCGTTGGGTGCTGGGGCAACACCTTGGCAAACTGCGATTCGCATCGTCATTCCCACCGCCATGAGCGGCCTTTTTTCGGCGGTGATGATCGGTCTGGGGCGGGCTGTGGGAGAAACGATGATCGTTCTCATGGCCGCTGGCAATACGCCAATTATGGAGATGAATGTCTTCAACGGTTTCCAAACCTTGTCGGCCGCTATCGCGACGGAAATGTCTGAAGCAGCCGTCGGAAGCACTCACTATCGGATGTTGTTCTTGGCCGCGCTGACGCTGTTTGTGATAACCTTCGTGGTGAATTCCGTTGCGGAAATTGTGCGAATGCGGTTCCGTAGGAGGGCCTATGAACTCTGAATCTACATCTGCATTGGTACCCGCGTCCGCCGCGACCATCGCACCATTAACTCAGACAACTCGGCCCATTCGCCCGCGCCGGCGGCGCACGATGTCCTCTCCCGCCGCGCAAGGCGAGTCGATGGTTTGGCTGTCGGGCGGGGCATTGTCGGTGGCGATTTCGATGGTCGTCGGCTTGTTGGCGTTCATTTTCTGGCAAGGGATCGGAACCTTTTGGCCTGTCCCACTCGTCCAATTGGAAAAGACCGATCATCAAATCGTGTTGGGTGAAGTGACGGACGAGGACACCTATCGACCGGGCGACGAGGTATTCGCATCGCTCTCTCCCGAGATTGCCGCCGCTGCTCGTAAAAAGGTTGATCAGCAAAAAGGGATTGCCACGCGACGCAACTTGCGTACCGGCAACTTTGAGTTGTCAAAGACTGATTTTACCTGGGTGGACGAACAACTGGTGGCGAAAGAGTCGCTGCCCCAATGGGCGGTTGTGTTTGAGCGACTGACGTGGGGCCGGATGTACGCCACTCCGACCGCATTTATTCGGGATGGTCAAGAAGTTGCGAAGTCTCCAGCCGAGGCTTGGAAACAATTTGAGGATTGTCACGATACGATTCGCAAACGGTGGGAACAGAGAGTATCGCTGCAAAAATATGATTTAGGGGCGGTCAGCCGTGTCAAGAACAATGCTTGGCTCGACATCACGAAGGCGGAACTTGCCTTCGGGAAAAACTCTCCGGAGAAAACGGCCGCCGAAGAAAAACTGCACGAGTTAGAACAATGGGAAGAGACGGAAAGTACCCGAATCAGCGGGGAAATTAAGAAGCTCGATCAAGAGAACGACCGTTATAAACTGCGTGTGACCACCGGTCAGGGGCAAACGGTCGATCTGGCCGTCGTGGACATTGTGCGGGCCTATCCGGCGAATCAACTCGGTTTTTGGAGTAAGCTGGGTGTTTATTTTTCCCGCTGGAGTGAGTTTCTGTTTGGTGAACCTCGCGAAGCGAATAGTGAAGGGGGTGTCTTTCCCGCGATTTGGGGAACGGTCGCGATGACGCTCACGATGTCACTACTGGTTGTTCCGTTTGGCGTGTTGGCGGCACTCTATCTCCGCGAATATGCCAAGAGTGGTTGGATCGTTTCGGCGGTGCGGATTGCGATCAATAACCTTGCGGGTGTTCCGAGCATCGTCTTTGGCGTGTTCGGGCTGGGATTCTTTTGCTACGGGTTGGGTAAGTATATTGATGTGGGGCCGGACGAAGTCGCCCGGTGGACGAGCCGACAATGGTGGACTTGGTTTAGTGTTCTATTGGGGGTTGTCGCGGGAGCTATCGGTTGCGGATATTGGAGCCTAGTGAATGAAAAGGAGAGCGCGGGATCGAAGCGTCGTTGGCTCGGTCGTGGCGCACTCATTCTGTGGTTACTGGGACTTTATTTGACCTATAACTTGGCGGCACATGCCCCATTTTTTCACGGTTTCTTTGAGGCGAAGGCCAAATCTAGCAATGCGCCGACATTCGGCACGGGCGGACTCATGTGGTCGGCGTTCACGCTGGCTTTGTTGACGTTGCCCGTCGTGATCGTGGCGACTGAGGAAGCTCTTTCGGCAGTTCCCAAGAGTATGCGGGAAGGGTCTTACGCTTGTGGGGCGAGCAAGTGGCAAACGATTCGGCGGATCGTGCTGCCGCGGGCACTGCCAGGAATCATGACGGGTACCATTCTCGCGATGGCACGGGGTGCGGGAGAAGTCGCACCCTTGATGCTCGTGGGCGTGGTGAAGTTGGTGCCCGACCTGCCCGTCGATGGAGTTTTTCCGTTCGTGCATCCTGATCGAAGTTTTATGCACTTGGGATTTCATATTTTTGACGTCGCCCTGCAAAGTCGAAATAGTGAAGCGGCCAAGCCGATGGTCTTTACGACGACGTTGTTGTTGATAGCGATCATTGCAACGTTAAATATCGCAGCCGTGTGGCTGCGGGGTCGATTGCGGCGTAAGTTCGTCGCTGCCCATTTTTGACGTGTTTTTACCTGACCATTTGAATTGTCGGTCGGTCACTGCACCTTGTATTTTTTCAGCCTGTGTGCCCATAACCAATAGATCGTTTTTGGGAGTCGCATCCATGACGCACCTTGCTACTTCAACTCGTCCGGGACCAACACCCCCGGTCAACGGCATGGATGCCTCAACCGCCACACACTCGACTGCAACCGCTTCGCTCCCACATGTTTCCGTCGGCACGATGGCACCCACTTCGACAACTGACAAACCGTCCGACAGACAACCGCGAGCCTCGACGGGTGAAAATCGCTTGGCCGCAATCGCGCGGGGAGAACCGTTTGAAAGTGCGATTCACCCGGCCGTGGGTAAGACTGAAGCGGTCCTCGAAGTTGATGATTTCTGCCTGTGGTATGGCAAGAAACAGGCCCTCCACGGAATCACGATGTCCATTCCACGCAACCAAGTAACGGCCTTGATCGGACCGTCGGGCTGCGGAAAGTCGACGTTACTGCGGAGCGTCAATCGAATGAACGATCTGATCGATAGTGTGAAGTTCGGCGGCGAAATTCGCTTGAATGGCGATCCGATTTATCACGTCACGGTCGATGTGATTGAACTGCGCAAGCGGATGGGAATGGTTTTCCAAAAACCGAATCCTTTTCCGATGAGCATCTACGAAAATGTCGTCTACTCACTCCGCATCGACGGTGAACGCAATCGGGGCGTCCTCGACGAAGTCTGCGAACGGAGCCTACGGAGCAGTGCGCTGTGGGACGAAGCGAAAGATCGCCTTCACGATAGTGCCCTTGGCCTGTCGGGCGGGCAACAGCAACGGCTGTGTATTGCCAGGGCCATTGCCGCCGAGCCGGAAGTGCTGCTTCTGGACGAACCTTGCTCGGCACTTGACCCCATCGCGACGGGCAAGATCGAGGACTTGATTCAAGAATTGCGGGGAACCTACTCCGTGTTGATCGTCACGCACAATATGCAGCAAGCCGCCCGCACGAGCGACTTGACGGCGTTCATGTACTTGGGGCGACTCGTCGAGTACGGCCCGACGACCGACATTTTTACGAACCCGATGCTGAAAGAAACGGAAGATTACGTCACCGGCCGATTTGGTTGATTGACGCTTGCACATTGTCGTCTTTCGCTCCGCGAAAGAGCGCGATTTAGAATGTTTGCAGAACAACGGGCTGATCTTTTCCTGTTGGTCGTTGCCGCACTCCTACCGCTCCCAAGTTTCCTATGAGTAAACATCTCGAACGTCAAATTGATCTGCTCAAGCAAAAGGTACTTTTTGTCGGCTCGCTCGTGGAAGAAGCGGTCGCTAAGGCGGTCTCTGCGCTCGTGAATCGCGACAGCGACTTAGCTCGGTCGATTGTCAAAGCCGACCAAGAAATCGACCGGATGGAGGTCGATGTCGAGGAAGAATGCCTCAAAATTCTGGCTCTCTATCAACCGGTCGCCGCCGATTTGAGGTTCGTCGTGGCGATCTTGAAAATTAACAATGACCTCGAGCGGATGGGCGACCTCGCCGAGAACATCGCGAAAAAAGTTCTTTACCTTTCGCAGCGAGATCCGGTCAACATTCAGATCGACTATCGCACGATGGCCGCCAAGACGCAGGCGATGGTGAAAGAGAGTCTCGACGCGCTCGTCACACGGGACGCGCTTCTCGCTCGGCATGTTCGCGATTCCGATAACGATGTCGATGCGCTGAACCGGAGTATTCGCAAACAGATTGAAGAAGCCCTGCAACGAATGCCCGACCGGGCCGACTGTTTGTTGCGATACGTTTCCGTGACGCGACATCTGGAACGGCTCGCCGATATGGCCTGCAACGTGGCGGAGGAAGTGATCTATCTGGTCGAAGGGGACATCGTGCGGCATAAGTCGATGCCGTAGCCTTCGTGAAACTCCGCCCTTATTGAAACGACTGCTCCGGGCCAGGGAATTCGCCCGCCCGAACATCGTCGCGAAATTGGGCGACTGTGGTTGAGATGGTTGCGGCGAGGTTGGCGTACTGTTTAACAAATCGCGGGACATAGCCCGATGTCAAACCGAGGAGGTCGTGCGTGACGAGAACTTGTCCGTCGCAGCCCGCCCCGGCCCCTATTCCAATCGTCGGGATTTTAAGTTCGGCGGTGATTTTCTCTGCATGAGCGGTTGGAATGCACTCGAGGACAATGCCAAACGCTCCGGCCTCCTGTGCCGCTCGCGCGTCAACCAGTAACTTTTCCTCGTCCCGTTGCACTTTGTACCCACCCAATTGATGGACGCTTTGCGGACGCAGTCCAACATGGGCCATGACGGGGATGCCCGCCGACACCAGGGCCTGAATCACGTCCGCTTGTTCGGCACCTCCCTCGAGCTTAACGGCTTGGCAGCGGGTTTCCTTCAGAATCCTGCCGGCGAACTCGACCGCTTTGTACTTGCCCAGATAATTTGTGGGAAAGGGCATATCGACAATGGTGAGTGCCCTTTTCACGGCGCGGCCCACCATTTCGGCATGATAGATAATTTCGTCGAGCGTGACGGGCAACGTGTTCTCGTGTCCCTGCACGACCATCGACATACTATCGCCGACTAAGATCGCCTCGACCCCGGCCGCGTCCAAGAGGGCCGCGAAAGGATAGTCGTAGGCCGTCAGCATCGTGATCTTGCGACCAGCGGCTTTATAAGAGATGAATTTAGGAACGGTGATGCGGTCGGTGGACATGGCGGGGGTTTGGAAATACGAATATCGAAATACGAAATCCGAAACAAATACGAAATCCGAAACGGGGAAAATTCAAAACGGTGAGGGGACGGCGGCGGGTCACGGACCCGTGAACCAGCACCATTATCGGTCGGTTCTTCGAGTATAACCCAAAAACAGTGCGGCGGCGACGGAGGCGACACGTCGGAATTATAGTTGGAGACTTGTGCGTTCCAAATGGGCCTTTTTCGCCCTTGATCGGCTGAGAAAATCGAGGTGAACTGTTCAGCACTTGCCAAACGGCGTAGAATAAACCTGGGATTGGAGTTGCGGTAAGTGCCGTGGTTATGGATCCGGTCGTTAAGGATGATGGGGGTTTATTCATGCAGAATCGAATCTCAGTGTTGCTCACGTTGCTGTTCGCAGCCCTACTTTCATTTGGGCCGGGCGTGCCAACTTGGTCGTTCGCCGCCGACGCACCCAAAAAAGAAGCTCCCAGGGGCTTTCTCGGAATACAAATGCAGGACGTCAGTGGCGGCGATGGAGTAAATGTCACGAAAGTCGTTCCGAATCAGCCTGCCCAAAAAGGAGGCATGAAGCCAGAGGATGTCGTCACGGCATTCAACGACAAGCCGATCAACAGCATGGCGCAGTTGATGGAGGTCATTTCCGGCACTCCACCCAACACCGTTATCAAACTTACCGTTCGTCGTGGTACCCAAAAACAGGACTTGTCAATCACGACCGGCAAACGGCCGACTTTCAATCCGGTCTTGGTGCAAGACAATCCGCCCCGCGTTGATGGAGGAACGTGGGAATTGGAAGATGTTCGGGTGCTCAATTATTCCAACAGTTCCAATTTGATCGTATCGGAAGAAGATGGTCGCATTGATGGATCATTCGAGCAAACATATCTTGGGTTGCTCGACGTGGAAATCAATCAGCGTGAAAATCATGCGGCGATGGAAGTGACGGGCGACGTGACATTATCGGGAATTTTGTACGTGGGAATCGGAAAAGTCAAACCCCGCGACGGCGACGAATTTGTGATCATTCGAAATGCGGCGTCGATCAAAGGAGAGTTTGGCAAAGTGATGCTGCCAAAACTGCCCGACGGGTTACGGTGGAAAGTCGTCTATGACGACCTCAAAAACGGCGTCGATCTGAACGGCAATGGCAAGCACGATGTCACGTTGTTGGTTTTGAAAGAGGGGAGCGGCAGCGACCGGCCATAGTTTCAGAGTATTGTGGTCAATTGCCGATATTTCACGGAACCTGGGCAGTTTGTCGGTGTTGGATGGAGTTGGGGTTGGTTTTCGGCGTTTTGTGTTTTACCAGTCTTTTTTTGATGCAGGGGAATTTCTATGAAACTGTTTGCATTTGTAGCGGTGTTGGTCGCGGTCGGCGCGGCACAGGTCTCTTTCGCCGCCGAGAACCCGACCGGAACTTGGAAATGGGAAGTCAAAGCGAATAACCAAACTCGGGAGCAGACCCTTAACTTGAAGCTTGAAGGGGACAAATTGACCGGTGCGATGGTTGGCGCGAACAGCAAGGAAACGGCCATTGAAGATCCTAAGTTTGCCGACGACGAAGTTTCCTTTACAGTTACCCGCGAACGCAATGGCATGAAGACTATTAGCAAATACTCCGGCAAGGTCAGCGGCGATTCCATTAAGGGTAAGGTCGATACGGACCGTGATGGGAAGTCTGGATCGCGCGACTGGGAAGCCAAACGGGCGGCCAAGTAGCTCCCCAGATATGGGGAACATTTATCAAAAAAACACCCAACGCGCCACGACGTGCGAAACTGGATTAACCAGCGTTCGCCTGTCGTTTTGGTGCGTTTTTTTGCGCGCCACACGATGAAAGCGACGATCACACGGTTGGATTTCCCTGACAAAGTGAATTTAGGACAGGTTTGAACGTTTGCCAGCGGCGGAATTTCCTTTGACCCGCAGCGCGAATCGCGCTAAAATGGCGGAGGGCGTATTGGGGCAGGTCGCTGTCGGACCTAAACTTTTCTTCATCGACGAATTCCCGTCATCGAACGCGACTCATGAACCGAACGCGGAAGGATCCTACCTGGACGAAGTGCGCCAGCCGCTCGCGGTTATGGGCCGTGCTAACGTGCGGGCTGCTGCTTTGCCACCCACTGCTTGTGCTAAACTCCTCGTTCGCCGCGACGACGACGAATGTCGGACCTTTTGCCATCACGTATTACGGCAATGGAGAAACGGACGGCACGTCGTTATACACCAGCTCGCAAAATTGGACCCAGACGCAAATGGACGATGTGTCCGCGTCGGCGTTGGCGTGGTCCAACTACATCTATAATAAGCCCGGGCGACAAGTCGATTTGCACATGTTTTGGGGATCATTGGGGACGAACGTCC
>JAYUFG010000360.1:0-4467 GCA_043738845.1 Planctomycetaceae bacterium | reverse complement strand
TCACAACGACTCTTGCCGTCGGCAAAATGGCCCAATTAACTACTGGACAAACGTACCCTAATTTGCTAGAATGCGAACATGACAGGACGATGCTCCGGGGTCAGAAACCGGGCAAAATTCCCGGTAAACCGGGCAGATTATTCTGTCAATTGCGAATCGGCAGCTTCTTCTCTTCACGTTTTCAACGACCCCATTCCCACACTTTTCTCCGTGGAAAACAACATGCAAACCAACCCCACTTTTCAAGTGCTGACGAAGCCGAGTCGGATACGCAACTATGCGTAACTTGGATTGAATTTGCCATGAACCTTGGTATGCACGAGTGTATACCCGTCGCTGGGCGGCAGCGGGGTGCTTTCCAACCGATGACGGTCCGTCTTGGTGACGAAATTCGGATTTTTCGGCAACAAATCGTGAATATCTAGCGAATTTGCTCGTTTGATTTTATACCGTATCCGATATACACTAGAAGTGGATCAGTGGAGAGAGCGAAGTCAACAATGGCCAAGCAACCCAAAAACGAACCGGACGAAACGACGTTCAAACCGCTCGTCTGGATGCACGGTGAAATCAAAACTCCGCCGTTTACGCTCGCGGGTCGCCAAGAGGCCGGAATGTTGCTGCGATTGCTCCAAGCAGGCGAACGACTCGGAATGCCGCAAGCAGAGCCGTTACCCGATGTCGGGCCGCGCTGCGCCGCTTTGCGAGTGCGAGACGCCGGGCATAACTGGCGGATCATGGTTCGGGTTGATCCCGACGCGGTGCTGATCTTGGAAGTCTATCCGAAGAAAACGCGAAAGATACCGGACGAAGTCAGCGACCGATGTCAGCAAAGACTGAAGTCTTACGACGCAGCGGTAAAGGCAGCCTACAAGAAGCCATCCGCAAAATAAATAAGGAGAACACAATGGACGCGACCAAGCGAAAAGCACTTCAAGCGGCGGGCTGGAAAATTGGCAACGCGGCCGATTTTCTGGCCATGAACGATGAGGAGCGACAACTGCTCGACGCGAGGGTCGAACTTGCCTTGGCAATTCGGCAGCAGCGCGAAGCAAGCCACCTCTCGCAGAAGGAATTGGGATCACGGCTTAAAACGAGCCAGCCTCGGATCGCGAAAATCGAACGCGCCGCACAAGATGTCTCGCTCGACCAACTCGTGCGGGCCTTCGCGGCCGCTGGCGGCAAGTTTTCCGTCAAGGTCGCCAAAGGGAAACCGACAAAGGCTAAGTCCAGCAAGCAGACGCGGAAGGGAACCATGATCTTCAAAGCCGCCACGACGAAATAGGCGACCGGACAACCACTTGTACAAGCAGCGTCTACGAAGCCTTCTTGAGAATCGTTGGCGATGAAGTAGTGTCGCCTGTTGGCAAGAGGCCCGTTCGCAATAGATTAACCAGCGATCCGGTGAACGGAAGTGTTGACATAGGTTTAGATGTTTTCGGAGCGGTGGCACTTAACAATTCGGCGAGTCCGCTGACGTAATCGCCGAGTGAATGATCCTTGCCCAATTGATCGAGTTCACCCCAGATCGCTAACTCGCCGAAGTGCATCTCGCGCCGCATTTCAAGCAATTCTCCGTCACCTTCTTTGATGCGTTGGTTCCAATCGAGGAACTTCAATTGGCCAACATGAAAGTACGCCCGCAAGGTGATCCCGGCGATCTGCGGGACCGCCTTGATAAGGAGTTTGAACAGATAGGACGACGGCGGCAAGTGGGGGACAATGTCGTCTTCATGTTCAAACCGAAAGTGTCGGGCAAAATTGCGATTATACTCGGCGGCAAAAATTTGGTCCCCCGCGCAGGGGCTGCCGTAGGTCATGATGGTGTGAGCTTGAATTTGATGTTTCGCCCGCAGCCGCGCAGCGGCGAGCGTGGCTAGTCCGCCCCCTTTGCTGTGACCGGTGATCCAGACGGGCTTGTTCGGATTGCGAGCTTGAATGAACTTCAGCAATTGCGGCCAGACCGCATCGAGCGATTGAGCGAAGCCCGCATGAACGCGACCGGCCGCATACTGCGGATTGACGAACGCACATTCCGCATCGTTCATCCAATCGAGCGCGCTGGAAACGAAACCGTCGAGACTCGACAGATTGAGCGGGAGTGTTCCGCGAAAACCGAGGATGAAGGCTTCGTCTGTTTCGACGGCGAGCGCGGCGTTGATCTTTCCGTCGGAAACTTCGTGCGGCTCGCCCAGAAAGACGCGGCGGTCGAAGTCGGGACTGTGCGCCGCGCCGCCGGGCGTTCCAATCGCGTAAGTGAGATCGGCGACCTGAGCCAATAAATGAGCCTGGGCAAGTTTGGCAGGGGTCATGCGGCCACCCTCATCCTTGACGAGTTTACGTAATCGACCAACGAATGGCTTCGTGCCCTTCGTTCCAGAAGAGTGGGACTTGTACTCGTTTTTTCGCAATCCGAGAAGTTCGATTTGGCGGTTTTTCCACCCCTTCCCGCAAATTTACGATGGAAGCGACGGCCGGTGGCGACTGTTACACCTGTCGAAAAATGGCCCCTTTTTCCGCTTGAAACAAACCGAATACCCTGATATAGTGTACATAGTTACATTATATTAAAGGAGTGCCTCATGCTGACCGAAATCACCCCTGTTGAACTGGCTGCCGCGCTCGATGCGGCCGTTGCCGAAATCCTGCAAGCGACCGGCGTTATCCAGCCACCCGTCGATGCGCTGTACGTCGCCCGCGAACTATCGTTGACCGTCGCTTGGGACGCGCGGCAGGTTGGTCGGGCGCGCATTGTCCATTTGGCCGACACCACCGCAGGACCATTCGCCGCGTCGATCTTGTTGAAGCCGGACCCTCGTGCCGAACGACGTCAGTGGGCACTTGCTCACGAAATTGGCGAAGCGACCGCCGAGCGAATTTTCCGTTTCCTTGATGTCGATCCGAAGGAAGCGGCCGCAGCTTCGCGGGAAACGATTGCGAACCAAATCGCCGGTCGATTATTGTTGCCCAGCGACTGGTTCGCCGATCAAGGGGTGGGGTGCGATTGGGACTTGTTCGCACTCAAGAGAACATTCACCACGGCCAGTCACGAACTGATTGCTCGGCGAATGCTCGATTTCGACCGGCCGATCATCGTCACGATTTTCGATCAGGGAGAACGGACTTGGCGGCGGAGTAATGTTGCGGGGCGAACGCCACCCCTCAACGGCCGCGAACAGGTTTGCTGGCGGGCGGCTCAAAGGACATCACAACCCGTCAGCGACGAAAATTCCCTACAGCGGATTCGCACTTGGCCCATCCACGAAACCGATTGGCAACGGGAGATCGTGCTGACGGAAATTCTGGACGAGTTTTAGGATTCGGCACGAATTAACTTACCGGTTTGAAAACAATGGGTTAGCAGCGACCGGGTACCCGCTTGCGGGTGGCGGAGCGTGGAAGGATCACTCAACAACCGTGTCGAAAACAAAGTAAAATCGGCAAGTTACTTCAGTGCCAATTCCAGTTAGGCCGCCCGACGCATGGTCGTGAAATGCTCACGGCCGAGTTTCAGCATGTCGCTCATAATCAGGTGAACGATTTTGTCTTTCGCTTGAGCGAGGAGGGACGCCCGATGGGTGCTGTTCCATTCTTGATGCCGGTCAAAGACACTTTGGACTTCGACATAGAGGGCACTGACCGCCCGAGCGCGAACATAACCGCGAGCTTCGGCGGCAGTCATGGTGCCGACTTGGTGATAAACTTGTTCCCAAACGGCGAGGCGGCTGCGGCGGGCGACATCGTTCGCGAGCCGGGCAATTTCGCGTTGTGTCCGTCGCGAAGTAAGAAAATTGAGGAGATACATAGTCTGGGAGCCTCCATGCGAACCAAAACTCGATAAAAAGGGTCTTCGTTGGATAATTGTCGGCAAATCGAGTGAAGTTACTTGACTCAATTGTCGATACAATCATCACAATCGTTCCCCTTGACCTAATCTGCCCGATTTCATAAGTTGCGGGGACGAATTTTCGGTTACGGCGCCGTCGCCAAGAGGCTAAGGCAGCGGATTGCAAATCCGCCACCGTGGGTTCGACTCCCACCGGCGCCTTTTTTCGTTTCAGTCGTGCAACCCGATGCAGTTGGGTGCAGACTGGTGCGTAACATGCTACCCCGTCCCGTACTTACGGCGACGGGGTTTTTTGTTGCGTCGCTCCTGTCGATGCAATCCGGCGCGATCCGTAGCCCGGTCGATGCGGGCCGAATGGCACCAATTTCGGCACCGGTGGGCACCACTGGCGGCACCAGCGAAGCCGCCCCGTCGTCTGTTCCCGTCGCCTTTAGGGCGGTCGTTTCGACGTCCGGGTTCTCGGCTGGCATCGCGGGCAGGCTATTTACGGAGGCCGCTAGGTCACATAGCCCGACGTGGGTGTAGCGATCCAAGGTCAACGCAATCGTAGAATGCCGGGCCAATGTTTGGGCGATCTTGGGATGAATTCCGGCGGCAGCGAGGTTGCTGATGTACTGATG
>JAYUFG010000359.1:0-11854 GCA_043738845.1 Planctomycetaceae bacterium | reverse complement strand
CTTGATGGGCAAAACGATCACCAACACCGACCGTGAATTTGGAAAGCGTGAGCATGTGAGAAAAACGAGAGGAGAGGCGTAGGTTAGGCCTGTGGCCTGCAAGGGGCGGGGTATCCCGACGAAGAGTCTCAAGTACAAGTAATCACGGTCAAACGAAGGCAGTCAGGCCACAGGCCTGACCTACGAGAGGTCCGCACAGCGGTCCCTATTTCTTAGCCGCTTTCGGTTTGATCGTCCAGGCGGTCACCCATTGTTCTTCCGCCCGCTTGAGGCCGAAATCTTCGGCGAGCCGTTTTTCCATGTCGGGCAGATGGGCCGCACCATAAAAGACCGCTAGCTTTTTGTCGCCGCCGTCGATCTTCTTTTTCAACACGGCCAATGCGGTTTTGTTGCGTTCGGTCAAAATGGTGGATCCCTTCGGGCCATTCAGGGCCAGCGAGAGGGCCTCCATTTGCTCAAACTGTTCGGCCAAAATTCGCTTGAGCGAGTTCGCCCGATCTTTGTCGAACAGGGCGAATAGAATCTCGAATTCGTTGGCTTGGCCTTTTCCTGGTCCCTGTTGGGCCATACCGGCGGCCATCAAACTGAAGACCATCGTCCAAATGCTCTCGCCCCGGTCGGCCATCGACTTCGAGAACTCGTCGGGCGACATGTCGGCGTGGACAAAGTTTTTCTTGGTGTAATCGACGCAAGCCAATTGATGCTCCAAGCCCAGCAGGTCTTTCATGCCATTTTGTAACGCACCGATTGGGTGACGGCTCGATGTCTCCCCCTTTTTGATCTTCGTCCCTTCGGGTGCGACCAATTCATAGAGGAGCGAATCGTATTTTTCAAAACGCTTGTTCAGGTCTTCATAGTACGGTTTTTCGGCAATGTGAACGGCACCGACCAAATCGACTTGCAGACCTTCTCGGCCCGGCTCCTTGGGAACATAGCGAACGATGGCAGTTTGCATTTCGGTCACTTCGCCCTGCTCGTTGCGGACAAGGCGGAGGAATTTCGGCTCGTCGGGCTTGGCCTTGTTGGCGGCAGGGGCATTCACTTTCGGCGCAGGCTGAACAGCCGGTTTTTGTTCCGGCTCTTCCTTTTGGGCGAACGCCGCTGATGCAAAACTTAGCAAGAATAGGAAAGCGAGCCAAAGCGAGCGATGTGGGGAGTGGCACATAGGAAGTTTCTCGGCAAATGTGGGCAAGGTGCAAAACTCGTACACGCGGCGAGACGCCGCGCGTTGGACAAGTACAAGTATACCCCTTGGCTTGAGATGGGGACAATTGGCGGTTGGTTTGCTGGAAAGGAGCGAAGGGGGGCCATTGAGAGGCTGGAAGGGTGAAAAAGAATTCTCCCGTGGCCTGCAAATACCGCATTTTAACAGAGTGCTGTCGGAATTGGGCCGTCTGGCACCCGACGACCCTCATTTTCGGCAAAGTTTATCAATCTTACTCAACTCTTACGACTGGCATGTCCGATACAAACGTCACGTCCAAAAGCGTGCGCTCTTCGTGGTGAAGGCTTTGCGTGACGACTTTTTGGATCTGCTAATTAAGGTAACGCTACTATGCACCTCCACCGATTTACCGTGCGACTGGCTGCGTTGGTTACGGTCCTGGCCCTAGCCCGCTGTGCCAGTGCGCAAAATGCACAGCCGTTCGGACCGATTGATTGGGATCCCGATTGCCAACCATTCGCACAGGCTGACTTGAGCACCTACGGCGACGGCCCGTCGCAAAACACGGGCATGTTCTTCAACTACAGTCGCGTGTACTGGTCGGTTGGCGGGCCGAAGTTGGCGGGGATTGGCGATGCGACTCAGAACGGGTTGTCGTTTGTCTTTCCGAACGTTCAGACGCAAACCAATGTTATCAACAGCATTGACACGACCGATTTCGGCCAGCGAATGGACTGGGGAAATCGATTTGAGGTCGGCTACATGATGGACAACCACCAAGGTTGGTTGTTTGGCTGGAACCGTGTTTCGGGATTTCAAAATCAAGACTACAACGATGCGACCGTACTGTTTCGTGATCCGCTCGGCATGTTGAGCGATTTTGCCGTCGGTGGAGTTTTTCCGGCCGGTTATCCTCTGGCCGGTCAACGCTATGCGGCCGACCTCAACGGCAACCGCGTCTTTGGACCGAGTGGCCGAGATACGGGTACCGGTTTTCCACCGGTCCCGCCGACGCTCGACGGAATCCCCGATACCGCTGCGGCGACCGACCTCGGCGACTTGGTCCGGGTCGTGCCGGTCTTCGATACGATTCGTGTTCAAAACGTCATCAAAATCAACCATCTCGAATTGTTGTATCTATGGCGTTCCTGTCGCTCGGACTGGGGAAGTGAGTATGAGTGGATGTTTGGTGCGGGCTATACCCAAGTGGACGACACGTTTAACGTGGTGGCGACGGGCGGCGTCCTGGCCGATTCGTTCTGGAATACGAACATCAAAAACAACATCATTGGTCCAAAGATCGGGCTGCGATGGTCGAACATCCGCGAGCGTTGGAAGTTTGGACTAGAAGGCCGATTCTTAGCGGGTGCGAACATTCAGAATCTTGTTCAGGAAGGAGAGTTTGGGTCGAACCTGGGCGGCAACGCCGTCGGCACGCCGTTCAACCTTCGAGCCCAATCGTTCACCAATGATCGGCATGATTTGACCTTCGCTCCGGTCGGTGACTTCCGCGTCGAAACAAGTTACACCGTCACTCAGGCGATTGCTCTGCGACTCGGTTACACGTTTCAAGCTATCGGCGGTATTAGCCGGGCGGCGAATCGGATTGACTATGCCTTCCCGCACCTGGGCTTCACGGATAATCACATGAACGACTTCGTGATCGCCAACGGCGTGGACTTTGGGATTGAGATCAATCGCTAAGAATGCGAATCGTAATGCGATCAGAAAAATCGAAAAACCCCGGTCGCAAGGCCGGGGTTTTTTATGCGCCCCTTGTACACTCGGCGTCTTGCTGCGGGCAGGTTGCCGCTTGTTCGCTCGAACTCTCGAAGGCAATCCGCGTTCCCGTTAATCCGCCGGGCGTGGACGCTCCGGCTAAGCGACGCTCCGGCTAAGGAACAGTCTCGAAATAACTTCCCGATTTTGGAGCGTGCAAAGATCACTCAGAATTGGCGTCAAAAACGAAGTGATATCGGGAAGTTATTTCCGGCCAATTCTTAAGCACCGTTTTCCAGGCGATCGTTCAAGCCGATGCCGTCACCCACCAAAGAAAAACGCCGCAAGGAGGGACAGACCTTCCACGCGGCGATTCTAGGTGCTCTTCAGGGCGACGCCTTGGGCCAATTTCGAGCGAACTACTTCGTCGAAGTCGCCAGCTTGCGAATCTCGTCCAACTCGCTGTTCAAGCGGTGCCACAGCGGGCTTTCGGGACGCAACTCGTCCAGCAACGTCTCGGCTTTTTCAAAAACTTGCTCGTTGTACTCACGCCCTTTGAACAGGGCCTGCCAGCTTCGGGATACTTCTTTTTCGGTCAGCAAGGGAATCTCCTCAACCAACGTCAGGGGAAACACACATGTAATCTATCCTCTCATTCTACTTGCTGGCACTCGCTCAACGCAAGACATCAGCCTGAATTCGTGCGGGAAGTAGAACTGCCAGCACCATTTATTTTCCACCGTAAAAATGTGGTCTGCATCGCGTTGGTACTATCCAGCCGTCTCAGCTTGTGCGGTTGCAAATGGCGCAAACGCATACCACCGGCGAGGTTATCGAACTATCGGCCGCACAATCATCGCGACCAACAAGGTCATCCAGCCGACAATCAGCAATCCGCCGCCGCTCGGAATGACCGCCGAATGCAGATGCACATCGAACAGACTCAACAGATACAGC
This sequence comes from Planctomycetaceae bacterium, assembly GCA_043738845.1. Lineage (GTDB taxonomy): Bacteria > Planctomycetota > Planctomycetia > Pirellulales > DASRSE01 > DASRSE01. The sequence continues at coordinate 8,013 of JAYUFG010000359.1, read as the reverse complement.
GGACCGGCGAACAGAATGAGTCCGAGCAAAAAACAAATTCCCACCGCCGTGAGACATTTGGTCGGCCGTTTTTCGGCGAGTAAACCGACCACGAGCAACGCCAGAGCTTGAAACATTTGATAGCGGATGGCCGTTTCACAATCGGCGAGACGTTTCGCGATTAAGGGCCGACTGGCTGGATCATCGCCGAGTTCTTTCTGCAATTTGGTTTCTAAACTATGCGCACGATACGCCCCGAGAGCGACCGCCGTGCCGCCGAGCAACGCCCCGCAAACAAGCCAAATTTTCGCTGAGGACATTAGTGAGTCTTGGAGTTTAGAAAATGCTTAGGAAGGGAGCATCTATAATTGTCACGATTGTCGTTTTTCCCTCTGCGAAAGCACGTCCTTTCGCAGAGCGAACGACGAAGTTACTTAGCGAGTCGATTTTAATCGCCTTTGGACGAAGGGGTGCTGTCGCGGACCGGTGGTGGTGCCGGAAGTTGATCGAGGGTCATGCCCACGTTGCGTCCGTCGCCCGCCGCGCGTCGCGCCGGATTGTCTTCGGCCGTGTTCAGTTGAAAGTCGGCGGGCACCAACGAGTGTGCAGCGCGATTGGCTTCCGGCAACTGGAGCCAACCCACGCGACTTCCCTGGACTGAGTTTTCATGATCGAGGCCCCAATGGTCGAACCACTCGCGAGCCGTCCAAAGAAGCGGAATGTTTTCAGAGTCGCTCCCGCGAACTCGCCAGAACGAAGCGAAGTCTTCGTAGAAATTTCGATTTCCCATCCAGGAAATTCGCTGTTGAAATTCTTGCACGCGATCAATGCCATATTGTTCGAGGAGCAAAGCCCCTTCACCTCCGACGAGGATACTGTCTTCGCAATGAATGTCAACGTCCAGTTGGTGCGGGGCGTCACTGCTGTTCCAAAACTGACAAAAACCGCCGCGTGTGATCGAAGTCATGTGACGCAATTCGATTTGGATATTTGCCTGACCACGGGCTGAATGTTCGCCGCCATCCGACGTCCAAAACCGCTCGCTGCCAGCGAACCAACCGTTTTCCCATTGCAAATGGACCGGCTGAAGTTCGTTCGACCGAACGAATGTCGCTTCCCCGCGAACAACACAGTTTTTGAGGTCCACCGTCACAGCGGGTATGGGCGGCGCGCCCGGATTAAGCATCATCGAATCGGCCCCTTGGGCCGACGTGATATCCAAAAATGCTACGTCGCGGTGAAAGGAACCACCCGTTGTCGAGGCGTTACGAATCGTCAGCCAGCAGTTTTCCAAACGAAGCGAATCGGCATGTTGTAATTCGCAGAGTGACCAGCTTTCAAGAACCGCCTCGGGCAACAGGTCCAATTCCACGGGCAAGTTAATCAGTGAAAGCTGTCCGCCCGTGACCGTGATCATGCTGCGCGGTATGCCATTCAAATCACCGGTCGGACGAAATGCCAGGATGGGTTGAAAGCCTTCGGCCGCTCGGATCGTCAGTTTAAGGTTGTTAATCGCGAGCGGCTTTTCTTCGAGACGACCGTTGAATCTCAGTTCAATCACGTCGTTGTTCTTCGCCGCCGCAACCGCTGCCCGCAAGGTTGTGAAAGTGTCGGGGTCATTGTCGGGGCCAGCCACGATCAGCACACCCTTGCGCGGGGCGGGCATCGGCGGCTCGACCGGCGCGACGATTCCCGGCGAACGACTCAAGGAACCAGGATCGGTTAGCGTGTGGCGACCGGGCGACAACGGGGTCTCTCCAGTTGCGGAGGGGCTTAGAACAAGATTGAGATTGTCAGGACGAGTTGCTCCGCTCGACAAGTCGGGGATGTTTTTGATTGAAGCCGTGCCGACGAAAGTGCTGCCCTCTCGTTTGTCGTTCGACGGTGTTGTGGAATTGTTTTTATCCGTGGTACTGGTCGTCGTGCTTGTACTGGACTTGTTTACTTGCGCAGTCGCTGTTCCGCCACGTTGGTCCACATTAACTTTGACGTTCGAGGGTAATGTTCCCGGTGCGGGGGGAAGCGGATCATCGGTGCCCGGCGTGAACCAATTCAGCAACGCAATCACCATCAACAAGGCTGCGCCTGGCACCGCCCAGGGAAGATGTCGTTGCCAAGCGGAGCGACGGCTGGCCGCGAGTGCCGCGCGAACGCCGCTTTCGCCACCCTGTGGACTGACGCCCAGATCGGCGGAAAGCTCCAATAAGGCCGCCGCCAAATCGGCAGGTGTTTGATAGCGGGCCGACGGCGACTTCGCCATTAGTTTCCGAACAATGGCAACCAAATCATCGGGCAAGTCTTCGCGCAACGTTCGCGGGTCGGCTGGCTCGTCTCCCTGATGCTGCAATAATTTTTGCAGCACCGTCCCTTCCGGAAACGGTGGGCGGCCCGTCAGTAAGAAATAGACCGTGCAACCCAATGAATACAGATCGCTCCGCACATCGGCCGCACGTGGATCGCGGGCTTGTTCCGGAGAAATATAGTCGAACGTGCCGAGCGTCACGCCGCTCGCGGTGAGGTCATTGTCGGGCTGCGCAATTTGATGCAGCCGAGCGAGGCCCATATCGACGACCTTGGCTTTGCCGTCGGGCGTAATCAGAATGTTGGAAGGTTTAATATCGCGATGGACAACATCACGGTCGCTCGCGTGATCGAGCGCGTCGGCAATTTGCAGCGTGTAACTGATTGCGTCTTCAATCGCGAGTGGTCCGTTTTGCAGAACTAAGTCGCGCAGGTTGATCCCTTCGATGTACTCGAAGACGATATAGTGTAGGCCGCGATCCTCGCCGACATAGTACACGCGGCTGATGTTTTCGTGGTCGAGTCGCGCGGCGGACTGGGCTTCGTTCTTGAATCGCTTGAGGGCTTCCTCGTCGGAAGCTTGATCTTGCGATAGAACTTTGACCGCAACAATCCGATTAAGCATCGTATCGAGCGCGCGAAAAACGGCACCCATACCACCACCGCCCACAAACTCTTGCAAATCGAAATGACCGAGGCGTTCGCCCTCCAGGATTCGACCCAACTCGGCCGGATTAAATGTTGCCAAGGAAATGGCGGAGTGCGCGGCGAGCGGATTTCTGGAAATGACGGTTGGTTGATCGTCCACACTGCCATGCGACGCGCCGCCGACGCGACGGACCAGCGAGGAACCACTCGTCGGCGACAGCGAGACCGTCCGCGAATCGCCGGTGGGAGAAGTGCCCGGCGACGGCGGTCGTATCTGCGTCCGTTGTGTGCTAGGTTCCGACATGACCAATCCGAAATTGAATGGAGGCGGATGCGCGGCGTATTGAACGACGAACCTTCAACGACTGATTAGGAACTCACAGGGACGTTATTCACGCCCGCTGTCATCGTAGCGTAAGGGAAAACGGAATGCCGCCACCAGGGACGAATGCCTTGGGAAATAATTTCGTCGAGAAAAATGATGAGACCGATAAGCCCTGATTATAGTCCAATCGGTCGGAAGTGACAACGCAACCCCGCCGTTCGGGTGGTTTGAGAATGCTCTGAATTAGGTCCAATGAGAAAGAATCGGAGAGGATTCGTTGACCCCACGGCGAAAAATCGACATATTTAATAGGGTTGGGAGAGTGTGTCCGGGGTGCGCGTTTTCGCTGCCGATTGTCGCCAACTTATCATCCGAGGTCTCGATGTCTCTTCATTGTCTGGCAACGCCCATTGCTGTTCGTCGTCAACGTGGGTTCACGCTCGTTGAATTGTTGGTCGTCATTTCGATCATTTCAATCCTGATGTCGTTGTTGATGCCCGCGATTCAAGGCGTGCGCGAATCTGCTCGCAGCTCGGTGTGCCAAAATAATTTGAAACAAATCGCGACCGCGTATAAGAATTATTATTCGGAAAACATCCGACCCGATCAACGCCTAAAGGCGGGCGACTGGATCACCTCTCTGAAGGAATACTATGGCGACGTGAATCAGACGTTGGTTTGTCCCGATGCCCAAGCGTGGTATCCCTCGGCGAACGGCGTTCCGGAATTGGCGTTGCATGTCCGCAATCGCGACTATTCGGACTATGGTGGTAGTCACGATATTCCGTTTGAACCCGGCCCGCGCTGCAAACTGTCCGACGACCAAAGTTTGATCAGTAAGTACGCCACCAAGTCGGGACAGTATTTGTTGCAGTTTGAAGACTCGACCGACTGGGACTGGAGAGATGCGGTCGTCTTGATAGATCCGACCGATCCGGGTTGGCTCACGGTGAATTTCATCTTTACCAAAGGTCACGGATATACCTACGATCTCATGTTCAACGGCAAGATCATCGAAACGTCTTGGAATATGGGCGCGACGCCGTCAAAACTTCCTTACAACGGCAGCGTGAGCTACGGCATGAACGGCGCGGCGGAGCGTCTCAACAACGACGGTGGAAAAATTTTACTCCTCGACTATCGCAAGAGCGTGGCCGACGTCGTCGATGCTACCAGCGGCGTTCCCGGCAAGGATACCTGGGAACTGCGGCAGGCACCCCGTCATAGCGGGCTTTCCAACGTCGCTTTTGAAGACACCCACATCGGCGTGCTGATCCCCGACGAGATGGATCCCGGTGTGGCGGAATACTATAACCAATACTGGAAACCGGCGGCGGCGAAGGACCATTAGCATTTTCTTGCGAGGATTCTCGCTGGCCATTGAAGTAGGATACTAATCATGCGTCGAACGAAAACTTTGCCCACCCGACACGCGTTCACTTTGATCGAATTGCTCGTAGTGATCGCGATCATCTCGATCCTCATGTCGCTGTTGATGCCTGCGATTCAAGGAGTGCGGGCGGCCGCGCGGAGTACGCTGTGCTTATCGAATCTGAAAAACTTTGGGTTGGCGTATAAAAGTTACCAGTCGGATGGCAAGGCGGCCCAACGGATTTTAGCTACCACCTGGATTGATCAGATTCGCGAGGGAGTGCAAGGTGTCGACGGAGTCTTTCGCTGTCCTGACAGTAGCGGAACGGGAAAAACGCCCGTTCCCTATATTCAATTGTGGCGACTCGACGATCCCATGCGGCAGTTCGATTTAATTCCTGGTGCGGATGTACGGAGAGCCGACATTAGTCCAGGCGTTTATCAACTTCAGATTGACTCGGGTTATTATTTCGATTGGGATGACGTGTTGATTGACTGTACCGAACAAGTTGATGGCACGACAGCGTTCAAAATCTCTAAGGTGGACGGAGGCCACCGCCTGGAATTATTTGATGCCGATGGAACCTCGTTGGCCAAGGTCGCGCGTGGCGCGACCTCTGGACCCAGCGGTGTTTTCAAAGGGAGCATCCCGGCCGACTATGGCATGAATGCCCGCTGTCATCGCTTTGACGAAGGTCAAGATGCCAAGAAAATCTTGGTACTGGACTACAAAAGTTCCATCGCCGACGTTGTGAGTATTTCGACCATTGATTACAAAACACAAAAATACACGACCCGTATCGCCTCCCAAAACTTCTCGACGCTCGTCGGCGACCGGCACAGCGGAATGGTCAATGTTCTGTATCTCGATGGTCACACCGCGAGTGCAATTCCCGATGAAATTGATCCGTCCGATCAGACAATCCATGACGATCTTTGGAAGCCGTCGCGGGAAACATCGCCCTGGCAAATTAAATAGCTGGTTCGACCCTGTAGGTCAGGGATGTTAGCAATTAGCTGGTGGTGTCGCTGCGCTCAACCGCTGGCTCATCGCTGCGACCCCGTCGGGGTCCAAAAAAATGTCCCGCGAACACACTTTGCTCACTTTGGAAAACAATTGGAACAGTTGTGTATAAACATCAGGTACGGGGTACCTGATCTACGCCTCTTGTTGCTCATAGCATTCTCCGCGACATGAATTTACCGAGTTTGGCCCCGTTCGCGGTGCATTTAGAATTGCTGTTTCAAGATCAAGGCAGTTCCGCACGCCGAGGAATTCTCCACACGCCCCACGGCTCGGCCGAAACCCCTGCCTTCATGCCCGTCGGAACCCAGGCCTCCGTGAAGGGTTTGGAACTCGACCAATTGCGGGCGACCGGTTCGCAAATTGTCTTGGCCAACACGTATCACTTGGCCCTCCGGCCGGGTGAAGAAGTGGTCGCGGCACTTGGCGGGCTGCATTCCTTCATGGGTTGGAGCGGACCGGTCCTGACCGATAGCGGCGGCTTTCAGGTCTTCAGTCTCGCCGAAAAAACCAAAATCACCGAGCAAGGCGTTACCTTTCGCTCGCATCTGGATGGAAATTTGCTCCACCTCACGCCCGAGCGGGCAATTGAAATTCAAGAGGCTCTCGGTGCCGACATCGCGATGGTCCTCGATCATGTTGTTGCGCTGCCGAACGAGCCTGACGTCATTCGCGATGCGATGGAACGCTCGGTCCGCTGGGCGGAACGTTGTCGCAACGCCGCACGGAAAAAGGACCAAGCCCAATTTGCCATTGTGCAAGGAGGACTCGACCCAGAGTTACGACGCGAAAGTGCGCGACAATTGGTTGCTCTCGACTTTCCAGGCTACGCGGTCGGCGGACTTTCTGTCGGCGAACCGCCCGACGAGATGTATCGGGCACTGGATGTGACGATGCCGGAACTTCCCAGTGATCGCCCACGTTACTTAATGGGCGTTGGCCGGCCGCAAGATTTACTGGAAGGGATTCGCCGCGGGATCGACATGTTCGATTGCGTGATGCCGACCCGGAATGGCCGCAATGCGCTCGCCTTTACGGATCGTGGTCGGGTGCGTTTACGCAACAAACAATTTGAAAAGGACGTGCGACCGCTGGAAGTGGGTTGTCCTTGTGCCGCTTGTCGGCGGAGCATGGGTTACTTGCGACACTTGTTCATTGCGAACGAGATGCTCGGCCCGATCCTGGTTTCGATTCACAACCTGACGTACTATCAAAGGTTACTGGCTGACGCTCGCGCGGCAATTTCGGAGAATCGGTTTACCGAGTTTTGCGCCGAAAAGTATCGCGGTTGGGAAGTGGAAACCGCTTAGCCCGGTCGTCCACGACCGGAATGCCGCGTGGACGTGGCGGCTAAGCATCGGGATGGCACGCCGTTTCCTTTGCCCGGTCGCTGCGTATAATCAAATCGCGGCCTTTTGTTTTCTCCCCGCTTCATTGAGGTGTATCATGGGTCTCGTCACTTGGATTCTAGTTGGATTGGTCGCTGGTGTCATCGCGAAGATGTTTATGCCGGGCAGCGACATCGGCGGCTGGCCGATGACGATCATTTTAGGAATGATCGGCGCGGCTGTGGGCGGGTGGCTTGCCGCCCAAGCAAATATCGGCAGCGTGTCCGGTTTTGATCCGAAGAGTTTGGTGATCGCAGTGGGCGGGTCGTGTTTGACGCTGTTTCTGTATCGGAAGTTTGGTAAGTGAACGGTCCACCGACAATATGCGATGACAATTTACCGCTTAGCCCGGTCGTCCACGACCGGAATGCCGCGTGGACGCGGCGGCGCGTGCTTCATTGTGACCCTACGGCACGATGAACGCCGCACCGGTGACGGCACCCGCTTCAAACAGACCGGCTCGCGCGCTCAGCGGCACGGCGGGACACATTCTGGGGGCACAATCGCCGGGGCGATAATAACCCAAAGGATAGACGCATTCGCACGGCGTCTCCAAACCCATCTTGTAGGGCAAGACCAAGATCGAGCCGAAGAAGTGGGCACCGCTCACAAACGGCTGAAGGCAATGTCCGTGGTTGTGGCCGTAACGTTCTAACCCAACTTCTTCAAAGTACAGCGGCTTGTAGCAAACGCCGGACGCCTTCCACATGTACGTCGTTTCACACCAATTTCGCGGCATGTACAAACTGCCTTGCAGCGGGCAAGTGCAAGGATAGTCTTCTCCTTGAACACCCTTCACGTCAATGTCCAATTTGATGTTCTGAATCGAATTGTGCGTGAGCGATGCCGCCAGTTTGCTGCAATCGGAAAAAGTTTCAGTACACGGTTTACCCGGCGGGCAGCGTTCTGAAGACTTGCTACGGACGTCATCAGGCTTGTCCATTGGTCGGGCTGGCATCGGGTTCGTGCGCGGCGGT
>JAYUFG010000358.1:0-11878 GCA_043738845.1 Planctomycetaceae bacterium | reverse complement strand
CTTTTGTACGCCGCCAGGATCGCGGTATGTTTTGATCAGACCCATGACGGGCCTGAGTACGAAACGACCGAGCACCCTGGGCGGTGTTTTCGTTTGCGCAGAATCTATCGCGGTATTTTCCCCGACGAGGATTTTATCTGCGTAAACTGTATTGCGTGCGTTGACCTTGACTTCGACCTTGATCGTAATCTTTTACCAAATTTGATTTGCACCCCACTCGGTCTGAGACTCGTGTTAGAATTAGGGTGAAATCGTCACCACACGATTTCAATTCTAAAATGTGATTTGAGGACAGTCTGCGTCTCTCGAAATTGCTTTCGGGAAACGAAACGAATGCAGGAGGCATCGCGAGGAGAGTTTGAAAAGTCGACCGGATGGAATGGTTCGACGTTGCCTACAACTCTAATTGAGTTGATTACAACTTATTGAGTTGCCTACAACTTATTGAAATGACAACCTGAGTGTTCCTGCGTTTGTTTTCCCCACCTTATCAAAATCAGAGACCTGTCCGCGCGAGCCTAGGTCGCGCCGCCGAAAAAGTCCGTGCGACCTTGTCACCCGAGCCTGTTAATAACGTCAAAGACTTTGGACGACCTGGTGTTGATCCATTGACTTTGCCACACCGACTTCAATAATCCCCAAGCCCTTAAACGCCAAGACCCATCAATAAATTTCGGGCGTTGTTCGCCCCGTTGAATCCCATGAGGAGTGAAACCTTGTACGACGCAATTTTAGACGAGATGGAAGACGATCCAGCCACCACTGCGGAAGAAGCCGTTGAGTTAGTTGACAAAGCGGCGGAAGAAGAAGTGGATGTGGTGGACGACGATCTCCTGACCGCTGGCGACCCGACCGAAGGTTTGGAAACGGACCTCGACGCCGCCGAAGAACTGCTCGCCGCCGACGATATTGAATCGTGGTCGGACGACCCGGTGCGAATGTACTTGACCCAGATGGGCGAAATTCCGCTCCTCACCCGCAAACAAGAAATCTCCCTCGCTAAGAAAATCGAAGTCACCCGCGCCCACTTTCGCGGACGACTCCTCGAATGCGATTACGTCCTGCAATTTGCCGTGAAAATCCTGAAGCGGGTCCACGCAGGCGAACTTCCCTTTGATCGCACGGTGCAAGTCTCCGTTACCGACCACTTGGAAAAGGATCAAATTCTCGGCCGTTTGCCGCACAATTTGAAGACGGTCGAAACGCTCGTCAAGCAAAACCGCGACGACTACAAAATCGCCACAAGTAAAAAAGCCCGCATGTCACTGCGGCGAGAAGCGTGGAAACGGCTGGGCCTGCGTCGCCGTCGGGCTCGCAAGTTGGTCGAGGAACTTGGTCTACGGACCCAACGTATCGAGCCGATGATTCGCGCTCTCGAGGATTTTAGCCGTCGTGCCGATACCCTCAAAACGCAAATCGAAGCCCAAAAGAAACTCAAGCATCCTTCGCCGGATCGCGACAAGTGGATCAAGGAGTTTCGTCAGATTCTTTGGGCAACGCAAGAAACGCCGACGAGTCTGCGCAACCGGATCAAGAACCTCAAGGTTATTTACGCCCATTATCAACGGGCCAAGCGTGGTCTGTCGGAAGGCAACCTTCGTTTGGTCGTGTCGATTGCCAAGAAGTATCGCAACCGGGGTCTCAGCTTTCTCGATCTTATTCAAGAAGGCAACGCCGGTTTGATGCGAGCGGTCGATAAGTTCGAGTATCGCCGCGGCTTTAAGTTTTGCACCTACGCCACATGGTGGATTCGCCAAGCGATCACGCGAGCAGTCGCCGATCAAAGCCGCACGATCCGGATTCCGGTCCACATGGTCGAGACGATGTCCCGCGTGCGGAACGTCTCGCGACAACTGCTGCAAAAGCTGGGTCGCGAACCGACGATTGAAGAAACGGCCCATGCTTCGGGCACGGCGATTGACGAAACACGTCGCGTGCTGGCCATGAGCCGTTATCCAATCAGTTTGGATCGACCTGTCGGCAACAGTGAAGATAGCCATTTCGGCGATCTGCTGCCGGACGGTGCGGCCGAGAACCCGTCGATTGGTGCGTCGCAAGAAATGCTCCGTGATCGGATTACGCGTGTCCTAAAGACGCTCAGTTATCGCGAACGCGAGATTATTAAACTGCGCTACGGGCTGGGCGACGGTTACAGTTATACCTTGGAAGAAGTCGGGCACATCTTCAAGGTTACGCGGGAACGCATTCGCCAGATCGAAGCGAAGGCCGTCCGCAAATTGCAACAACCAAGCCGCAGCCAAGAATTGATCGGGTTCTTGGACTAGGTTTATTATAGCGTACTAAGCAGGTGGGGTCCGCAACCTTGCGTACCTTGGTTTGAACTTGCCGTAGCTTTTGGTATCCCACCTGACATGGTACCCACAGGTGCATATCCTAATAGGTATTTCTTATCGTGCGGGTCTCAGTTTGTCGGGCGCGGCTCGGCACGCGGCTAGAGACCCGCACGCGCGATTTCGTGGGCAAGTTGCTTCGCCGGAGGGTAAACGTCGCTGGTCGGCCCACCCTACGGGTCTTTAGTTCAGAGCCGGTTAAACAGGTGTCACCTCGGCGGCTTTGGCCCGCTCGCGGTCGAAGCGGCGGCCGACAAAGTAGAACGCAACGGCGGCAAACACGACGAGCAAGGTGGTGATACCAAAAAAGTCGCCCGGCGAAAGGGGGCCGCGTTTTTCCACCGGGTCCGTCAGCGAGCCGCCATACAACTGCGAGAAGAATGAGTTCACAAAATTGCCGATCGTATTGGTCAGCAAGAAACAGGCGGTGACAAACCCCTTCATCTTCTTCGGAGCCAGCGAGTAGGCCAGATCAAGCCCCGTCCCATACAGCAAAACCTCTCCCACCGTCAACACAATGTACGCGGTGACGGGCCACGTCAGCGAGATTTTCGCTTCACTCTGCGTGCCCAGATAGCCAGCCAGCGACATGATGCCCGTCGCCAAGGCCGTCGCAATGAACCCCATCAACATTTTCCTCGTCGGCGTAAATATCTTGCGGTCGCGATCTAAGCGCGGGAACAACCAGTTGAAAAAGGGAATGAGCAACAGCACGAACAGCGCATTGATAAATTGAATCATTGCGGGAGGAAGCGGCTCCTCGCGAAAAGGGATGTACAAATTCACATAGTCGCGCGTGAAATAAACCCACAGACTATCGTTGTGTTCATAGGCAATCCAAAAGAAGACCATCAGTCCGAAAATGCTGAACAACTGCCGCAGCGTTCTCCACTGTTCGCGTCGTTCTTCCGGCGTGACGGGTGCGCGATTGATCGTCTCGACGGCATAGTGGCGTTTTCCGCTGGCGAAGATGAGGAACGAGCCAGCCATTAGCCAGGCTGGAAACTGAAAAGCGACCGCAAACCCGTGCGTCTCTTGCAATAACGGCATGGCGATTTGCGAGATCAACGCGCCAAAGTTAATGGCGAAGTAAAACCACAAAAAGGCGGCTTGTCGAAGTCGGTCATTACCCGGTCGCTGCTCGTCATACGTTTGTCCCAACAGCGAACTGATATTCGGTTTAATCACACCGCTGCCGCACGCCAACAGTGCGAGTGCGATGTAACAGGCCGTTTGATTCTCAATCCCCAGAATGAAATGGCCCGCGATGTAAGGAATGGAGAATCCGACGATGGTCCAATATCTGCCAAAGAACCGGTCGGCCAGGAATCCGCCGACCAGCGGCAAAAAATAGCAGGCCATCTTGAACCAATAGTAGATGGGTGCCGCTTCCGTATCGGCAAGGTGCAACGCGGTCGTCAGATAGATGGGCAGGATCGCCCGCATCCCGTAAAACGAGGAGCGTTCTGCGAACTCACCCCAAAAGAAAAACATGAACCCGCGAGGATGAGTTTCCGGGATCGCAACCGATGGATTGTAAGCAGGCGGGATGGGGGGCTGGTTCATGTGGGATCGGTGATCGAGTTAAAGTCTACCCATTAAAGTCTACCGGTTTGGCGGTTCATTTTTTGCGAAACACGCCCAGGATCGACGTTCCCCAGGGAAACCGCAGGTAGTGCCCCAGCGGCGTTTCAGCCGAAAAGATCGCCCGCAGCGCGGCGTTCACCGGTTTCGACGGCAGTCCGTGGGTCCGGGCGACCAATTCCTTGATTTCCTCAGGCGACATGTTTTTCACGTCGATCTTTTTGAGCCGCGCCAAGTAATACAAAGGACTCAGCAAGAACATGAAATATCGCGAGTCACACAATTCGAGTCCTGCTCCATCTGCTAATTTCTGAAAATCGCGTCGTCGATAACGCCGTTGATGACTGGCTAGATCATCGTTGTAACTCCAGAAAAACGGAAAGGCGGGCGTTGTCACAAAGAGCAACCCGCCGGGCCGCAATGAATCGCGAACTTGAGCGAGGGCGTCGGCGTCTTGCGGAATATGTTCCAACACATCGAGCATAAAAGCGGCATCCCACCGCTCGTTCCAGCCAAGTTTCAACAGATCAATTTGATATCGCCGCACGTTTTCGCCGACGACCTGCTCGGCCAATTCCAAACCTTGCAAGGAAGAGTCCGCCAAGGCCCATTCCGCGAACAGGTCGGGCAAATTTTGCCGGGCATAGGCAACCCAACCGCCCGTCCCGCCACCCAAATCAATCGCTGAACGACTCCCCAATTCGCCCGGGAGCAATTTTCCCATGCGACGCAACTCGCGCAGGATGAAACGATGTCGGCCGAGATACCAGAAGTGTTGATTCTGCATCGCCCGCAGAATTTTGAAGCTGGCCGAATCGTATTCTTCGTCACGATGATCAGGTGGAATCGGCGGTGTCCAAATTCCCTGCGCATTGGGTCGATAGATTCCGTCGCATGCTCGTTCGTGGCTCGTCATTGGATCTTCGCCGAGTTGTCGCGGGGAGAAAGGGTCGCGTCCAGCCGTTCACGCTTGATTTCGGCTTTAAGTAGCGATGCTCGGTCGGAAGGGTGAATGCCGAAACGAGAACCGACGCTTTGCCAGTAGAGACTCCACTCGGATATGGGTTGCGCAGTGTCGAGCGTGATTCTGGAAATTTCCGCGACCATCTGCGGCTCACGTGATTCCGGTTCCTTTAGTTCCTTCAGAATATAGAACTTCCGCGGCTGCCACTCGAACAGTTCCTTCGTCGCCGTTGAGAGGCGGGGAACTTGTGAATGGTCGTCGGTGGTCAATTCAATCGCATCGAAACCAAAATGGCGTTCATGGCCCCAGGCGTGCATGAGCAGCCAATTCACGTCGTACCCTCGCCAAAGCTCAGACATCCCAAGATGGGTTTGATCGTCGAGGGCGATAAAATCGGTGTCGGGTTCCGGCAGCTCGCGCAGTTTTTCCACAAGCAGTTCGCCCTTGTTGAATCGATTCTCCCAGAGAATGTAGTTCCGCAATTGCAGGGTCGCACAAACGACGATGACCAATCCCACCGCCACTCGATACACCCCGTCGCGGCGACATATAAACCGCAATAGGACCACCAAGCCTAGCGCGACCGCAAACGACGCGAGAATTCCGTGGCGACACTCGAAGTGATCGTAGGTCGGATATTTTTCGACCGCGCTGTAGGCAAAAATTCCCGCAAGGAACATCAATGCGGCAAAGCCCAGCAGTTTTGCACAGCGGGCAAAGGCCATCGGGACCGTCGGAAGTCTTCGTCCGTACCACAGCACCAGCACTCCACTGACCAATGCGACGGCGAAACATTCGAGGAAAAACCAGGGTTGATTTGCCCCCCAGCGAACAAAATCGACGAGCGGGTCAAGCACGATTCGTTTCGGATTGACCACGACGCCCTTCACCAAATTACTGATCGACATTTTGACTTGGTTATATTCGGTGTAACGACCATCCTGAGGAAACAGCCGCGACTTTCCAGCGAACGCCACAATCGGCAACAGCAACAGCAGCCCGTGACGCTTCAAGAATGCGACCACACTTGACCGCGACCAACTTCCGTCAAACACAATGTAATAGTAGACGAACAGTGCATAGAACAAGACCAAGAGCGACTGGATCGTAAAGGACACGCAGAACAGGCCCACTGCCAGGAGTGCGGAAATCCAATGAGGTCGTGTTGTATCGACGACCCGTCGCAAATAAAGGACCGCAGCGGCCACAAAGAACAAAATGCAGACCGCATAGGGGAGCATGATCAACTCTTGCCACAGCGAATAAAAGGGATAGGCGACCGACAGGATCGCGATGAAAAACGCCTCCGTCCGTGAAAGCTGTCGCGCGGCGAGAGCCAACTGAAAGACGCCCACAGCGATTCCTAAGATGCAGGCAAACACGACGAACTTGCCACCAACGACATAGTTCGTCAATCTGGCAAGGCCGATGTGCAGCCAACCGGCCGGCGGACTGCCAGCGTCCGTGAACAACTTGAGAACGCTCGCCTCGTCGTGCTGCTCGTCCAAAGCGTGGACGATTGGCACGCTGTCCCACAGCACGCAGCGACTGAGCAACAAGGGAAAATGGATGAGTCCAACGACCAGCAATAGGTATAGACGCTCCCGTCGGGGCTTCGGTAACGGAGAATCACTGGAGGACAGCATTGGGTTTTGCATTCGGGTTGATTTTCCCGGCTGCGAATCGCACCGGCCAGAAAGCATGGTACAATGGGAAATCCCCATGCGTCCAGTATCGGGTACTAGAATTGGTTCGGTATTCGTCAAATCTTGAACGCGTTCATTGGCCCGCGAATTCACGTTTGTTTGCAAGGAGTCTGAAAAAGTCCCCAACAAATTGGGTCGGGTTTAAGGCGAAAACGCAATAAACACCGGCCATTGAGACTTGGATTCTTCTCTCCATTCGGCAAAAAATAAAGAGACGCCTCCTTTGACAAACGCGATGGCTTGACATCGACGGGCAGTAATTTTGAGAATGACAGGATACGAAGACCTCCCCAAAAAACAACAAGAACTATTCGAGTCAACCTAACGATGTTCTACGAGTCACAGCAGAAACACCGTGTAATCACCGGGAAGGCCTCGAGAACATTCGTCCTACTTGTTCTGGCCTTGGGTATGGTATGCCCCTGTTCCGCCGCACCGCCGAAAAACCGAGTCGCCAACCCGTCCCGGCGGATGCCGAATATCAGAAAGCGTCGGCCGAGATTCGCGAGGTTTTTAAGAGCGATTTTGAAGCCGCGAAAAATCCCGCCGAAAAATTGGCTCTCGCCAAAAAGCTGCGTCAAACGGGGAGTGAAACGCCGGATAATCCGGTCGCCCGGTTCGTCCTCTGGAAAACCGCCTCCGAACTCGCCATTCAAGCGGCCAATCTGGAAACTGCTTTCACGATCATTGATGATCTGGCGGGTGCCTATGACCTCGACGGTTTTTCCGTCAAAGCCAAAACCTATTCCATCCTGGCCGAACGAGTCGCCACAAAAGACCTTCGCGACATGTTGGCCGCTGGCTCAACACTCCTCGATCAGGCTCTGGCCGAAGATCGACTCGATCTGGCCGCCATGCTCAACGATCATTTAGTCAAGCTCGGCCAAAGGGCGACCGACGCCGCCGTTGTGAGGGCGGCAACCGCCCGCCGACCAGAGATCGAACGCTTAACTCGCGAATATGCCGAAGTGAAAAAGGGACTTGATGCCTTGGGCACTTCGCCCAACGATCCAGGAGCGAACTTGGTCGTCGGGAAACACTATTGCTTCGTGAAGGGAGATTGGGAACGGGGCTTGCCTCTGTTGCGGCTGAGTTCCGATGCAGCCCTGCAGGACTTGGCCAAGAAGGAACTCTCCGCTCCTCAAAAGAGTGCCGAGCAAATTGAACTGGCCGATGGTTGGTGGAAACTGGCCGAGTCGGAAAAGTCAGCGTTGAAGGAACGCTTTCAAAGTCGCGCCGCAATTTGGTATCGACAGGGCCTGAGCGAAACGATCGGTCTGGCCAAAGCCAAGATCGAAGCCCGCTTGGCCGAGGCCGACAAAGCGGCTGGTGCGAGCAAGAGCGTGGCCACGAACACGGTTGCCAATTCGATTGGGATGCGTCTGGCCCTAGTCCCGGCGGGAATCTTCACGATGGGTAGCGAGGAGACGCCGGAAGAATTGAAAAAGGTTTTTCAAATCCCGAAATACTTATCGCTCGACGACGCTCCGCAGCACAAAATACGGATTAGCAAACCGTTTTACCTGGGCGTACACGAAGTGACGGTCGGTCAGTTTAAGAAATTCGCCCAAGAGACCAGCTATCAATCGACCGCCGAAACAACCGGCAAAGGAGCCTATAGCGTCGATACGAATGGTTGGGTTCAAAAGGCCGAGTACAATTGGCGCAATCCAGGTTTCGTGCAAACGGACGATCATCCGGTGATCTGTGTTAGTTGGAATGATGCCTCCGCATTTTGTGCTTGGTTAAGCAAAAAGGAAAACAAAAAGTACCGCCTGCCGACGGAAGCCGAATGGGAATACTCTTGTCGGGCGGGTACAACAACCCGCTTTTATTGCGGCAATGATCCAGAGGGTTTAGCCAAGTTTGAAAATGTCGCAGATCGCTCCTTAAAAACGAAAGTCACCTGGACACCGACCATTGCCAGTGACGACGGCTATGTTGCGACCTCGCCAGTCGGAAAATTCAAGCCGAACCCGTTCGGACTCTATGACATGCACGGCAATGCCTACGAATGGTGCGCCGATTGGTATGGCAAGGACTTCTACGCCACGTCGCCCGCCGTTGATCCGACGGGACCAACGTCCGGGACCGACCGGGTTTTTCGGGGCGGTGCCTGGATCGGCGAGCCGGTGACTTGTCGATCCGGAAGCCGTCGCCATATCGAACCCGGCTGGAGTTCCGCAGGGATCGGCTTTCGTGTCGTATGCGAAAAGTAGGGCTTATCGATCCCAGATATATTTCGCCGCGTTCGGACCTTGCATGAACAGCAAATCGAGAATCGAGACCTGCGGATCGAACGGCGGAAAAAGCTGCTCGTACTCGGGATAGTCGTAGACCATGTACTCCAGCCGAATACCGGCTTGGTCGAAGGCTGCGTCCTGAATATAGTCCTGGGCGGCCGGACCAGAAATGTAGTGGTCGCTCCCAACCTGCTTTAAGACCCCGACCAAGCGATCCAGGCGGTCGCCCGAAAGGTTCAGTTCCGACGAGCGCACAAATTTCGTGTGTTGAATTCCCAATTCACGGGCGAGCGCAATCGTAAGTTCAATCGTAAAATCGGCCAGTTTCTTAGGACGCGACTGAAAGAATGGCTCAAGGAGCGGTGCATACCGTTGGAAAAATGGCGATTTGCGATACGACTGCTTGAGGGTCGTCCAATGTTTATTCGCCCAATCACGGTCCCACACGATTTCAATATCTTTGATCAGCGTTTTTTCGACGACGCAGCCCGCACTCCCGACGGGAATCGTAAGCCATTGCGGGCCATTAACCGTCTTGACGCGATTACGATTTCGCCAGCCGTGCTTGTCGTACTGGACGTCATCATAAAAGACGAAGACGTCGGACCGCTGAATCAGGTGAAAGTATCCGCGCCAGGGAATGTAATTGGGCTGCAAGACGACGCCGGTCATGGCTGGGGTTCCGCTTTCGCTAATTTCGTCGATGATGCTGGGCCTTCAAATTCGTGCCGCAAGATGCCCATATAGTGGGCGGAAAGCCTCCGTTCGCCGATGAGAAACTCGTCACGATGAATGCCTTCCAACACGAAACCGGCCCGCAGATACGACGCAATGGCGGAGTGATTTTCCGCATGGACGGTGAGCCATACTTTGTGCAGGTTCAGTTCGGTGAAAGCGTGTTGCAAGGCGAGATTCAGGGCGGCACTTCCGACGCCCGCCCCGCGTGCCGAAGTTTCGCCAAGATAAATCGACAGCCGCACCGATTTCAAATAGTCGTCCCGTCGATCCAGGATGACGTTGCCGACATGCTTGCCGGAGAACAAAATCGCAAACGCTTGGAGCGTTGAATCCTGCTGAGCGCGGTGGATCCATTCTTCCGTGGAGGCGAGCGTCGCGTCCCGACGCAGTCCGATCCCGTCGCGCACGGTCGGGTCGGCCATCCACTCGACCATCTGCGGAGCGTGCTGCAAATCTAACGGGACCAGGGTGACGTCCGCACGGAGCGAATCCATAAGATACCAGGGTAAAATGACTTATCCTTGATTGGCCTTGTAGAGACGCTGACTTTCCGGGACGTAATACTCTTCGAGTGAAGTCGGAATCCGGACATTGAAGCCGAGAAATCGCCGCCCCGTCTCGTTCAATTGATCCACGATCTCCGGCGGGACCAACCGCGGATAATCAAATCGCTGCTTCATATACGCGCGGCAGACGTTCAATGTCAGGGCGTGCCGTGCATCGCTCGTTTGATTCTGGCCTCCCAAATGCCACGTTCGCGCGTTGAAGATGACCATGTCTCCCGGCTTGGGATAAACTCGCTCTGCCTTCGCTAGAAATTCTTCGTCGGTTGGTTTGTCGGGTCGCAAATGACCGCCGGGGAGAAAATAGGTCGCACCATTTTCAGGCGTAAACTGGTCGAGCGCGAGCATCACGCCCACATTGCACGTGTAGTCAGGGATAAACCGGGGGCAATCGACGTGGACGCGATTCGAGTAGTTCGTGCCTTTTGGCGGCATACTCGAAGATGTGTAGGCATAAACAATGCACGTCTCGCCCAAGAGTGCGGAAAGATAAGCCTGCATCGTTTCATTTTCCATCACCCTTGCAAAGGCCATGTGTCGCGCCATGACGTTGTGAACCATCCAGCGGTCGATGTAGTTGGGGTCGCTGCCCCAACGTTCGAGATCCTCCAGGACACACGCTTGCAGGCGGGTGCGGAGTTCGGGTACCGACTCCGGCGGCAAAACATCCGGGACGACCGCGAACCCGCGTTCTTGAACTTCGAGCAACTTACTAGGAATGAGCGTCATGGTGATGAAAGTGTTCGACGAAAAGAATTTTGATCGGCCGATGCTTTTACTTCTGAGCCGAGAACCGAACATATTTGAATAGATGGTCGGTCAAGGGCGAGACATTCCGCAAATAGGCGGCGATTTTTTCCGCATCCTCGAACGACTGACCGTGCATGACATGTGCCTGACCGACATACCATTCAAGTTGAACCTCGGCCGTGCGAAAACCCATTTCGCACAATTCGCTGACAATCGTTCGCGGGTTGATGCCCCCCAGGATCGCCTTGGAATACTCGGCCTTTTGAAACGTATCACGGGGGATGCCAAAGTCGCGTTCGACCTTGGCATCGGTTTCGAGAACGGAATCGCGGGCTTGCAAAACCCAGGGAGCCAGTTGTTCGCCGGGGATATCGGCGATTTCGACCATGTGATCCCAAAACAGTTTGTTCGGATCAAGATCGGCATACAACACCCCGCCCGGCTTTAGGACGCGAAAAGCTTCGCGGAGCACTTGATGAACGTCTTCGGTATGATGCAGGAACGAGTAAGCGGTGACGGCGTCAAACGTATTGTCGGCGAACGGAACTCGTTCGGCGGGCGAATTGTGAAGGCGGATATTGCCCGACGACAAATCAACCCGATCAAGCATCGCCTGGGTGACGTCCACCCCATCGAGTTGCTGGAACAGGTCACGTGCCAACCGCAAGAGGAAGCCGGTGCCACAGCCCAAATCGAGCAAACGCTCGCCCGCGCAGCGATTGCGGACCTCTTCGAGATGCAGGCGGACCTTGGCTTGATTCTCAGGTCGAAAATGGGGTTCGAGGCGGTCATAGCTGTCCGCCATTTTGGAATGAACTTCGATATTGGCTTCCACAACCGATTTTGTCATAGCATTTTTTCCGAAGATAGATTTAATCGCCGCGCAACAAGGTAACGAGGCCGCCGTAGCACTTCTTGATACACGCGAAACACATACATCCCGATAATCCCCAGTCCGACCATCGTCGCCCCGAGCGAC